>JAJTBW010000026.1 GCA_021286705.1 Sphingobacteriia bacterium | reverse complement strand
GAGAGATATAAGAGGGATATAAGAGGGGAGCTTTGGGGATGCTGAATATCAGAGAGTTGGAGGCATGAATTTTTGGGGCTTGCAGGCAGGAATTTGGAAGGGAGCTTCTAGCAGCTAGCCGCCAGAAGCCAAAGGGATAAAAACTAATAAGCATGGTGTTAAGCCATGCTTATTAGTTTCTGTATTATATGGTACTCTCTTTATTTGAGATATAAGTGTAGATAGCCGGGATGGCATAGAGTGTAAGTACTAATGCGAAAATCAGCCCACCGATTATTGTTATTCCCATAGGAACTCTACTGGTGGAAGCTGCTCCTAAAGCCAAGGCAATAGGAAGTGCACCTAATATAGTAGCCAGGTTTGTCATAAGAATAGGTCGAAGTCGTTGAGTAGCTGCATCAATAGCAGCCTCTCTAATGGATAAGCCATTTTGTTTTCTCTGGTTGGCAAACTCGACTATTAGGATACCATTTTTCGTGACTATCCCGATCAGTACAATTGCTCCAATTTGACTGAAGATATTAAGTGTTTGTCCGAATAACCACAACGATAATGCAGCGCCGGCCATCGCTAGCCAGACAGTGAGCATAATGATGAGTGGGTCTTTAAAAGATTCAAATTGTGCTGCTAAGACTAAATAGATCAGAAGTAAGGAGAATAGGAAAGCATAAAGTAGGCTTCCGCTACTTTCTGCAAATTCTCTTGATGTTCCACTTAACGCCGTCGAGAAGTTATCAGGAAGGAGGACTTTGGCAATTGAGTTCATTTCGTCAATGCCTTGGCCTATGGTATAGTTTTTAGCAGGCTGAGCCGAGATAGTAGCAGAAATATACCGGTTAAATCTAAATAATTGTGGAGGGCTGCTAAACTCGGTCATTTTGATTAGATTGGAAAGTTGGATCAACTCACCTTTGGAGTTTTTAATATAGATAGCTGATAGGTCATCTGGATCGTCTCTGTTTATTCGAGAAGCCTGTCCTATTACTTGATATTGTCTGCCATTGAATATAAAGTAGCCATAGCGTTGGCCGGAGAAGAAGAGCTGAAGGTTCTCAGCAATGTCTTTTACAGAGACGCCGAGAGCGTTAGCCCTATCACGATCAATTTCTAGTCTTATCTCTGGTTTGTTGAATTTTAAATCTACATCAACGACCTGGAATACTTTACTATTAGAAGCCTTTTCTAAGAAAGTGGGGATGACCTTTTTTAAACTCTCTAAGTCGGGAGCCTGGATTACATACTGCACTGGTAATCCGCTTCTTCTGCCTCCACCGACGGTCTGTTCTTGAGTAGCATAAGCCTTACCGAAATTTTCCTTCATTAGGATGCCATTAAGCCAATCTGCTATCTGTTGTTGACTGCGTTCTCGTTGGTCAGCAGGGGAGAAGCCTAATCTTACGAAACCTGAGTTGACCGATCCAGAGGATCCAGGTGCTGTCACCGCAATGAGATACTCTTTTTCGGGGATGGTATCAACGAGAGAAACGAGTTTTGCAATGTACTGATCCATTGCTTCAAAGGCAGTCCCTTCGGGAGCAGTTGCGACAATTCTTATGCGTCCTTTATCCTCCATTGGGGCGAGCTCAGACTTGAGCAGAGCACCTGGCCCAATAATAAGCAATAATGAGAAAAGCATGATTGGAAATACCAGCCAACGGTGATCAATAAACCATCGAAGTGATTTGCTATACCTATCAGTAAGTTGATTGAAGAAAATCTCTGTTCTGTTGAAGAAAGCAGAGTGCTTAGTAGAGTGTTTTAAGAGCCTCGCACTCATCATTGGGGTCAACGTCAAAGATACAAAGGCAGAGATCAGTACTGACCCGGCTACAACTACTGCAAATTCTCGGAATAGTCGCCCCGTTAAGCCCTGTATAAATATGATTGGCAGGAAAACGATGGCTAGGGTTATCGTGGTACTGATAATGGCAAAAATGATCTCTTCTGAGCCTTTAAAGCCTGCTTCCAGAGGCGACATGCCTTGCTCAATCTTTTTATAGATATTCTCCAAAACAACAATTGCGTCATCAACGACTAATCCGGTTGCCAGGACGATACCGAGTAGTGTTAATATATTAATAGTGAACCCTGACATGTACATAATGAAGAAGGCACCAATAAGTGAGATCGGAATTGCAATAACAGGAATTAATGTTGTCCTCCATTGTCTTAGGAAGAGGAAGATGATAAGAACTACCAATGAAAATGCAATAAGGATGGTCTCTTCAACTTCACTAATTGCTTTTCGAATGTTTTGAGTTGTGTCAAGTGAGATGTCGAATCTTATGTCTTTAGGTATTTCCTGTTTTAGCCGATCTAATCGTTTATAAAACTCGTCGGCAATAGCAACATGATTCTCTCCGGGTTGGGGCATAATTGCTAGAGCAACTTGGGGGATTCCTCCATTACCCCTTAAAAGAGATCTCTCATTTTCCGGAGCTAAAAGGGCAATTCCTACATCTTTAACCTTGACGACTGTATTGTCTGACTCTTTGATGATTAAATTGTTAAAATCGTCTTCAGTGGTAAGTCGTCCAAGTGTTCTGATTGTTAATTCAGTTTGGTATCCTTCGATTCGGCCAGAGGGTAGTTCGATGTTTTCACGTAGAAGGGCATTTTTAAGATCAGCCGGTGAGAGACCGTAGGCAGCTAATTTTGCCGGGTCAAGATTGATCTTCATGGCATATTTTTTCTCTCCATAAATGGCTATTTCGCTAACGCCAGGTATGGTTTGAAGACGTTCTTTAATAACATATCGGGCGATGTCAGAAAGGTCGAGCAGGTTGCGGGTATTACTTTGAACAGATAACATGATAATAGGATCTGAATCTGCATCCGCTTTGGAAACTACAGGAGGATCAGCATCAAGAGGTAAGTTTCTTAAGGCTCTTGACACGCGGTCTCTGACATCGTTGGCGGCAGCTTCCATGTCTACCCCTAGATTAAACTCCACACTTATACTGCTTCGTCCGTCAGCACTGGTTGATGTAAGGGTTCTGATTCCAGCGATACCGTTGATAGATTCCTCAAGTGGTTCAGTGATCTGCGCTTCAATAACATCAGCATTGGCACCTACGTATGTTGTGCTTACATTTACAATTGGTGGATCTACGCTAGGATATTCTCGTAATCCGAGAAATGAAAATCCTACAACACCAAAGATGACAATAATCAGGCTTAAAACTGTAGCCAACACTGGCCTTTTAATACTGAGTGAGGCAATGTTCATTTAATGAAGGTTCAGAGCGTTAGTGTTTTAGGTTCACGGATACATTTAAACTATCCTTAAGTTGAAGCAGCCCTGTTAGAGCTAAAGTATCACCGGGTTTTATTCCTTCTGTAATTTCAACCTCCTTATCAGTTCTTAAGCCTGTCTTAACAGGAGTAGAAATAGTTAACCCATCTTTTATTAGAAATACCTTCTGCCCGTTCAAAACAGGAATCAATGCAGATGCGGGGATTAGAATATTTCTTCTTTCGGGGTCTAGGTTTAGTTTCACCTTTGCAAAACTGCCGGGTAAGAGTTCACTGTTTGGATTGGCACAAATTGCTCTTGCTTTAATTGTTCTTGTAGATGGTTCAATCTTCGCATCAGTGGCATAAACCACCGCATGCCACTCCTTCGTTGTTCCTTCAGTAGTAAAGATGATTGATGTTTTCTTACTCAGGCTGTTTTTGTATTGTTCCGGAATACTGAATTCAATTTTGATAGGATCAATTTGTTGTAGAGTAGTTATTAGTGTGTTAGGGGTAATATAGCTGCCCTGGCTAACCTCTCTAAGACCTATTTTTCCTGAAAACGGTGCGCGAATCTCAGTTTTTGCAATTTGAACTTTAAGCAAAGCTTGTTGGGCTTCCAAAGATTCGAGTTTTGATTGGCTCTGCTCGAATTCTTCCTGACTAATGCCCTTAACATTGAGAAGGTCTTTTCTTCGCACGAATTCTTTCTTTATTTGATTTAGGTCAACGATTATCCTTTTAAGATTAGCCTGAAGCTCTGAGTCATCCATCTTTATTAGTAAATCTCCTTTTTTTACTGACGATCCTTCAGTGAAATATATAGAAATGACTCTTCCTTGAGTCTCAGACCGTAGTTCTGTTGCTTCGTTCGCTAGAAGAGTTCCTGAGATGACAGTGGAAAAGTCAATCTGAGTATCAGCTACAATTACTGCATCAATCGTAGTGTTTTTTTGCTCTTTTTCTTTTTGCTTTTTAATAGACCCGCTACAGCCTAATAGGCCGAATATAGTGAGTGAGAGAGCAGTTATATAAGTGTATTTTTTTTTCAAGAGAAGTATTTTATTGTAAAAATAGAGAAAAGCATTGGTAAGCCATTTGATTTTAATCTCGTTAACCTTCTGTTAACTACTTATTAGAGGTGATTTTTCTGTGGTCAAAAAAATCTATCTCTGTAAATGCTTGGTATGTAAAGACAATTTTGTATTTTTGATTCGATTGATCAAGCGTGGTCAATATATTTTATACACAGCAGGATTATCAACTAGTAGTCTACTCTTATGACTAAGAATTTAGCTTCGTCCAAAGATGCTTTGGATATGAAAACGCTTGTGTTAATAAACCCGGTAGATAAAAGGAGAACTGGGTTTTCGCAGGATCAGGTTAGTAAATTTCCACCGCTGGCACTTGGGGTGGTTGCCGCATTAACTCCTTCTAACTGGAAGGTCAAGATTATTGATGAGAATTTTAAAGAGGCTCGATTTATTAAAGCTGATTTGGTTGGTATTACATCCTATACTGAAAATGTTGCACGTGCCTATGAAATTGCTGCGCTTTTTAAGGAAAACGGAGTTCCTGTTGTTATGGGTGGTATTCATGCCTCAATGTGTCCGGATGAGGCCCTAATGTACTGCAATAGTGTAGTCATTGGTGAGGCAGAGTCTCTTTGGCCACAAGCTATAAAAGATTTTGAAAGCGGTTTTCTTAAGGATAGGTATAAAACAGCAGATTATATTGATGCTGCGGAGATTCCACATGCACGACATGATCTGTTTCATCCTCTTTATTGGTACCGTATAATTCAGACCTCCAGGGGATGTCCTCATGATTGTGATTTCTGTACTGTTACCGCCTTTAATGGCAGGAGGTATAGGAAAAGGCCTGTTGAGGAGGTTTTAAATGAGATTGAGAGTTGTAAATCTAATTACAAGAGTTTTATATTCGCTGACGACAATTTAATTGGAAATACCCCTTCTGATAGGGCACGTGCACTTGAACTATTCAAAGGAATTGTAGAAAGAAATATTAAAATAGAGTGGTTTAGTCAAGTTACGGTAGATATTGCGGATCATCCTGAACTCCTCTATTGGGCTAGAAAGAGTGGTTGCCGGATTCTCTTGGTTGGCGTTGAGGCTGAAACGAATGATGGTCTCGAGAAACTGAATAAAAAGGTCAATCAAAGGAAGGGAGGAAAGCTATACTACAGAAAAGCTTTTCGAATTATTAACAAGCATCGTATTGCTGTTTTAGGAACGTTTATTCTCGGGCTTGAGACTGATTCTAAACAAGATATTATTAATCGTGCCAATTTTATTGTTAATTCATGGGTTGATGCTGCTCAAACGTCCATCTTAACTCCTTTTCCAGGAACACGTTTGCATACAAGACTTCATGGAACAGAGAAGATTAATTGTACCAACTTTCCAAACGACTGGCATTACTTCAGATTCATGGATTTAACTTATAATCATCCTGAATTGTCACATGAAGAACTTGCTACTACAATTGAAAGGGCATGGCGAATAATCTATAAGAGAAGGGTTATCATTTCAAAGGCAATCAGGACATTTTTAGTGACCAGGTCTTTCTCTGCCACTATGTGGGCATATCATTCGAATGTGAGATACCGCAGAGATGTTCTTGAACAACCTGTAAGACGCCTTAGCTGATATTTACCCAAAAAAAGTCTTGAAACTTCTCCGCCTCTTTGCCTTCGACTTCGCTCAGGCTGCGACCTCAAATGGGCGAAAATGTTTTTCTAATTGCGTCCTCTTTGCCTTCGACTTCGCTCAGGCAGCGACCCGGTGGTTGAGCGAAGCCGAAACCGCTGTATTCCAGTTTCTCTCCCGTTCCTCTCCTGTTCCCCTCCTCTGTTAGATTGCTCCGTTATATTTACGGATGAACCACTCACTTGTCATCAAGATTATAATTAGAATAAAAACCCAGGTAAAGCGTATAGGCTCTTCTGTTTCTCGCTCTGAAACGATTTGACGGGTTATGTTTTCTTTCTCTTTTAGAACGTTTATAAGCTCATTCCAATTACCTCTTTTAAACGATTGCCCATTCTGCTGGTGTGTAAGAGATCTAAGCAAAGCATGATTTGCCTGTGTCTGCATCAATTCTGCATTAAAATCCTTAATGATGATCACTCCTGATGTGGTAACATCTTCGCCACCTTCTTTAGTATAAGCTTTCCAATTCCATCTTCCCGGTTTGAGTCGTCCCGCATCAAGAATATAAGATGAACTCTCTTTCCCAAAGATGAAATTGATCGGCTTGGGGATTGAATCTGAACTAAGCTCGAGTTTAACTTCGGGCTCGTTTGTGAGTTCACCACTTTTATTCTTTAGTGTAGCTCTTAGAATCAATGGTGTAAATCGGTCAATGTTTTCGGGTTGAGTTACCCTTAACCGACCTTGAGACTCTTTCATATTTACAAATTGAAGGGCTTTTATTAACCATTCATCAACCCGAGCGTGTTTATCGTCAGTATTGAACCCATATATTCGTTGTTGCCAGAACCCTTCTCCAAAGAGAATCCCAAGTCTGGTGCCATCATGTTGACCTAAAACGATAAGCGGTCTATTAGTTTCAATGTTATTTATCTTCTGTAACAGGAAAGGTTTTAATTCACCTGAAAGTTTGTAATCACCAGATGGAACCGATATTGGAGGTAATGAAGCAAAGTGACTAATCCAAGACTGTTCGGTATGAAAAAGGTCGAAGTTAGGTGCTACGTACGGAAAAGCCTCTATAAAGTTCCCTGAACCTGAAATTGAGACACCAATATTTAACTCGTTTAATCTTTTAATATTGGTTGCTTGTCCGATAATTAAGAAGATTGGAATCTTTTTTTGAAGGGCAAGTGAAATCAGATTATCACCCTCCTTGTTGATACCCGGTAATTGGTGTGCTAAAAGAATAGAGACATCATTCAGATCATCATCGGTAAAAGGGGGAAGCTTAGTTAGGACACTAAACTGATCTTGCTCAACAATGGCTTGTCTGATTGCACCTAAATCGGGATGGGGTGCCAGACCCGCAATCAAGACCTTAGGTTTGCTTTCTGTGACTTCTATGTATATTTCACGGCAATTATTGGCTGTGTTCTGTTCATTGCGAAAGGCTGATACGCATATTTTAAGCCTGTAGATTCCTTTTTTATCAGGGGTGAAATTGATTGAGAATTGATTTAAAGAAGAAGATTTTGTAACATCAACAGGTTGCTCAAATATCTTTTTTGAGTTTGCCTCAACCCAAATATTCCCTTTTTCTCCTTTGAGACTATTAAAACTTACTGAAAACTCAAGAGGTGTGGCAATATTCAATTGAGCGAATTTATTAGAATTAATGGATTCAATTTTAGCATCGGCGAAGAGGGTTGTGTCTCCATATGCCATTGTATAGACTCTTAGATTGCTTCCGGACAGTTCAAATCGAGGATCAGATCCTTTATTATAGATGCCGTCTGTAACGAGAAGAAGATTAGTCTTAGATCGATTTGTGCCTTGAACCCGGACATAATCTAATACTGCTGAGAGATTGGTTTGTTTTCCGGAGAAATCGTCTGATAATCCTTGATTTACTTTGTCAGAGAAGTTTATAATCTGGACATCGTAATCGTCTGATAGTTTTTCTTCAAACTCAGTGATTCGCTCTTTTATCTCATTTTTAACCAAATTGCTATCAGCTTGGGATATCATGCTTTCGCTCTGGTCGACAGCAACAATAAGAGCAGGTTTAACTTCTGAATGATTAATGAAGCTGAGTGCAGGGGATATGATTAACCAAACGATCAGTGCTATAAGTGTAAATCGAATTGTTGCCCCAAGTAATCTGATCTTTGGATCCAGAGCACTTTTTTTATCCTTAAAATAGAGGAGAGTAGCAAAGATGCCACCTAAGAGTATTGAGGTAAAGATTGCAATAAACTGCATTAAGTCAATAAGATTAAATCCAGACGAACTAAACCGTGGAAATTAAAGGCGAATTTACACTTAAAATTTCTGTCTTATGAAAAAGTGGCCGAATTACCTTAGTAAAGCGGCCACTTTATGATTTTCTTTGTGGGTTTTTAGTTTAAAACTACCTCATCTAAGAATAGCCAGGCTTTTTCTCCTTTGAATGGGTGACTCTCCGGAAGAAGGCCAGCTGACTCTATTTCGATTCGGAAATATTGTGATTTGACAGGAGGGAAGCTAATTTTGAATGGAACGATTTCTGTTTCCTCATTTGATACAGTATTAAACAGGTCTGAGGATTTTATGAGTTTGAAATCTTTACCATTAGAAGAGGTGAAAATGCTTACTCTCTTAGGTAAAAGTATCCAAGCCTTAAAGTCGTTCACGAAATGAATAGACAAGGTTGTAATCTCTTTTTTCTGCTTTAAGTCGAGATTTATTCCAGCATCTGATCCTTCAAATCCTAGCCATTGTCCATCGTTGAATTTAATCGATCCAAAGATTCCGTCAGTTAATGACAAAGGGCCTCTGGCGGAATACTTGTAGTGTGCGATTGAATCTAGATTTACGGTGGCACCTATTGCTTTATGGAAGTTTATCTCACGTTTTGAAGGTTTCTCAATCATTTTTCCATTTTCGAATATAGCAGCCAGAATAGTAGTGTTTTTCTCGACTTTAAAGGGTTTTTCATATGCGGGGGAGGAGCTGGTCGGGGTAGAGCCATCAAGTGTATATCTGATGTCAGGTTTGTATCGATCAGTTTGCATTGAGGCAAAGAAAAGACCCGTGATGCTATCCTGAGTCAATAGAATGTCTACTTTGGCAGAGATGTTCCCAACAGTGATCCCCATTGCTGCCAATAGGCGCTTATGTTGTTCAACCCGCTTAATAAAGCTCTCATAATCTTTTCTTGATGGTTTAGTCCAACCCACTTCTGCAATGGCTAGGAGCCTTGGAAAAGCCATGTATTCGACCTGTTTTTCGTTAGGAAGAAACTCACTCCAGAGGTTTCCTTGTGTGCCTAGTATGTGTTTTTCCTCTTCTTTGGTTAATCCCGGAGGTGTTGGATTAAAGTTATAAACGTTTTTAAGTGAGTTAAAACCGCCTATTGCTTCGGGTTCGAATTCAGGATCCGCTTGATAATAATCGAAGTAGCAGTGAGAGGTAGGAGTCATAATTACATCGTGACCAGCTTTGATAGAGGCTACGCCGGCATCCATGTTTCGCCATACCATTACGGTCGCATCAGGTGCTAATCCGCCTTCCAGAATTTCATCCCATCCAATCATTCTCTTGCCTTTTGAGTTGACTATTTTCTCAACTCTATGGATGAAGTAACTCTGTAGCTCTGCCTCATCTTTTAGATTCTCTCTTTTAATACGAGCTTGACATTTTTTGCACTCTTTCCAACGGGTCTTATCAGCTTCGTCACCTCCTATATGGATATATGGTCCGGGAAATAGAGATGCAACTTCAGTTAAGACGGAGTCAATAAAGGTAAATACATCATCATTACCACCACAGAGTATATCAACGTTTGGCCAATAGGTGGCTGGTTGAACGGGTAGGGTATCGCCTTTACATGAGAGGTTAGGATAGGCATTGAACACCTCAGAGGAGTGGCCTGGCATCTCAATCTCAGGAATGATTGTAATACATCTGGTAGCAGCATATCGAACTACCTCTTTAATTTCTTCTTGCGTGTAGAATCCACCTACTGTTGCCTTTTCACCAGCCTGAGGGGGAGTTGGGTTACTCCATTTCTCATGATTTCTATCGACATGCCATGCAGCCTTTTTAGTCAGGTCCGGATATGATTTAATCTCTATACGCCACCCATTGTCATCAGTCAGATGCCAATGAAAAGTGTTCATTTTATAGAAGGCAAGCATGTCGATGAACTTCTTAATAAAAGTGACTGGAAAGAAATGTCTTGAGACATCCAGATGCATTCCTCTCCAGCGATAAAAAGGCTTGTCGATTACAAGGGTTGCCGGCCATTCAATCTTATTAGATGTACCAGCAAATACCTCAGGAGGCGTCATCTGCTTTAGAGATTGAATTGCATAAAAGATGCCTTTATAGGAGGTCGCTTGAATAGTAACCTGTTCAGGAGAAACTCTTAAACGGTACCCTTCATCCCCAATAGCTGTATCAGCTTGAAAGGTGCTAACCAGAATAGAGTTTGCCAGATCTTCCTGGTTTTCTAGTTTAGTTTTAGCGAGGGTAAAACCTGATTTTTGACTTAACCAGATAGAAAATGTATCTATTACGGCTCCGATGGCTGAGTCGTCGGTTTGAATTATTATTCTGGTCTTGTTGTTAATTGAAAAGCAAAGATTTTCATCTGGATAGGCAATTGACGGTCTTGGAATAATTGACCTCTGAGCATCTCTTTTAGAATCGCATCCATAGAGTAGTGAAACTAGCACTAGTATAGTAAAAATCTTGTATTTCATTGTCTTTGGTTGTGTGGTGGTTGAATGAACAAAATCGAATAAAGAAAAAATTTTAGGTTTCCTGAATAATTTGTTCCATCTCCTTTTGATGATTGAGTATGAAAAGTGTCTGGGCAAATTGAGCATTTGCCCTTACGAGGTTATGCTCTGCGTAATTTATCTTGTAGTATATGTCATTTTGTAAGAAGTCGGTCAGAAAGCGGATGCCAATTGTAAATGAAAGTACAGCCGGAGCTATGCTAAGGTTAGCTTTCTCAAGAGCCGAAATCATTGGTGCGGTCTGGCTGAGATATCCTTTTGTGTAATTTTTAAATAATTCAAGATTTATTCCACATTTAGAGATATCTGGTTCATCTTCGTTAGCTAGAGCACAAGTCGTCCTAATTGCATCGCCAAAGTCATGAAGAAGTGAACCTTCCATAACAGTGTCTAGATCAATCATGCAAAGAGCGATTCCTTGCTTGTTGAAAAGGATATTATTAATCTTAGGGTCGTTATGGACAACACGAAGAGGGATCTTCTTTGTTTCTATTAGATTGTCTAATTTTAGCAGTTCGTCAATGTGTTTTTGAGCGAATAAAGTTGCAATTCTTGCCTCATTCTTTCGTTCTGGAGAACTGTTTAGAATAGCATCTAATAATGCAGAGTATCTGAGTTTGAGGTTATGAAAGTTGGGCAGTGTTTCAAAGAATGCTCCAGAAGGAAGCCCTTTTAATAACCAATGAAATTGACCTAATGCCCGACCAGCTTCAGCAGCTAGTCGGGGGTCGGTTATTTGATCATAGGTTATGCAATCTGGAATCTTCTCCATAGCTCGCCAGAACCCGGTATAGTGTGCAAGAGTTGTGTGACCATCATGAGTATGAATAAGCTTAACCGATAGTTGTGTCTGTTTTAAAAGGACATGTGTAACTAATCTGATATTTCCCATCATACCATCAACCTTAGTGAAAATCTTAGTGTTGATGCGTTGAATAATAAATTCAGCTCCAGTGGAGTCAACCACGAGGAAGGTATCATGAATATGTCCAGACCCTATGGGCTTAATTGATACCGGATGGTGCATATGCCTGAACTTTCCTGAAACTTCAAGCAGTGTTGTGAAATCTAGCTTCCCGGTTGCATTGAAGTGTGTCATTACCAAAGATTCGAAGGGTAAACTCCTTTTTCAGCTAGATTTTTAAATGATTCGACTGCAGTAGGTCTATCCTCTGGATAGGTAACGCCAAACCATTTCTCAGAACAGGGAAGGACTTTAAATTTCGCTTTTCCGGTTTTAATCAGATAATCAGCAACGGTTGGGATGTAAAACTCTGATTTTTCTTCATTACCATGCTCTTTAAGGAACTCTTCAAAGAGTTTCTCCGTTGCATCAAATACCTCAGGTCCAAATGCCCATGTGTTCATTGAAACAATGGTTTCAGGTGCTAAAGATGTTGGGCCTCCGTTTTCACTGTCACAGGTGATGATTTCACCCTGTTTTTGGATGTTTTTAGTCTCGGTAACAGTAGTAAGATAGCTCTCTTGGTCTGTCATACAGACACCGCGTGAAACGCCACCAAACTCAGATAAGGTGTTGTCTAAAAGATAACCTGCAAGAGCATACTCTTTGACTTCCCTTTCTTTCATATTGGTGAGAAAGTGAGCCATAATTGTAAAAGCCTCTCTTCCGTAGAAATCATCTGCATTTATCACGGCAAATGGCTCTTTTATGACATCTTTCGCCATTAATATTGCATGGGCTGTTCCCCAAGGTTTCTTCCTTGTTGCAGGTGGTGTAAACCCTCCGGGAAGTTTGTCTAGCTCTTGGTAAACAAAGGCTGTCTCTATCTTCCCTTTAAAGCGGTCTTTGAAAAAGGAGATGAACTCCTCCTCAATTTCATGCCTAATGATAAAAACGACTTTCCCAAATCCGCTTTGAATAGCATCAAAGACGGAATAGTCTAAAATAGTTTCTCCTGAGGGACCAATCTTGTCTAATTGTTTAAGTCCACCATAACGACTGCCCATTCCGGCAGCGAGAATAAGTAACGTTGGTTTCATGTGTAGATATTCTGTTTTTTAACCCCGATTTAGTAAATCAGGGATTAATTCAATGGATCTTTTTGAGTGGTACATCTAAATTAACCGACTCTTTAAAATCTAAATTATAGATATTGCTGTCCTAGTTATAGTTGTTGTTTCTTAGGGTAAATGTAATTAATATTTGTAACATATAATCTACCATTTCCTTAGCTTATAACCTCGTTGTGCATAATAAAGGATGATGAGATAGCATGGAACCAGAACCCAATATGCTTGTCTGGCTGAGTATATATCTGATAACTTTCCCCATACCAGAGGTAGTAACGCTCCTCCTGCAATAGCCATAATCAATAAGGCAGATCCGGTTTTTATAAAGCGTCCCAGTCCATCAAGTGCTAAAGGCCAAATGGCTGGCCAGACTAAAGCATTGGCTAGTCCCAAAGCTGCAATAAAAGAGACAGATACCATCCCCTCTGTTCTAATAGCACCTAAAGTAAAGGCTAGTCCTAAAACTGCGCTTCCCAGTAGAGCTGCCCTTTGTGATAATACTTTAGGGATTAATATTATACCTGCTATATAGCCAACTACCATTGCAATCAATGTGTAACTGGTAAATGATTTCGCTATCTCAATGGAAATGTTTAATGACTGTCCGTAGCGAATGATAGTGTCACCGGCAATTACTTCGGCACCAACATAGAAAAAGAGCGTTATTGCTCCTAATATTAACTGAGGGAATGCTAAGATGCTTTTTTTCTTCTCTTCTTTGTGTTCATTCTCCTCATCTTGTTGTTCTTCAAGCTCCGGTAAAGGAGAGAGACGAATCCCAGCAGCCAAAAGTAATAATGTGGCTGTCATAACGCCATAGAGTAAGATTACTCTATGTGCCAACTGATCTAATTGTGCAGTACGGGCAGCCCCTTCTAAGGTCTTTAATGTCTCTGTTAATTGATCGCCATCACTGAGAATGAAATAGGCCAAAATTAACGGAGCTGCTGCACCTGCCAGCTTGTTAAATATTCCCATCAGACTTATTCTTCTCGCTGCGGTCTCTTTCGGGCCTAAAATGGTGATATATGGGTTAGAAGCTGTCTGTAAGATAGCCAGTCCAGTGCCGATTATAAATAAGCCAACTAGAAAAATGTGATAATCTCTTGATAATGCTGCGGGTATAAATACTGTCGTCCCAATAGCCATGGTGATTAAACCCCAAGACATTCCTCGTTTAAATCCGGTTTTCCGTAATAACCATGATGAGGGTAATGCCATTAGGGTGTAGCTGATATAGAAGGCAAATGCAACAAAGGTAGATTCGAAGTTTGTTAGTTCACAGGCTATCTTTAAGTAGGGGATTAGGATTCCATTTAGCCATGTAATGAAACCAAATATAAAGAATAGTGCTCCAATGATAGCAACGGGGATAAAATTTGATTGTTTTGATGTAACTGTTTTCATCTGTGTTATGGTCTGTTTTTTTGTTCTTGATTAGTTTTTCAATTTGCTGATCCCTTAAGGATTACTCTAAATGAAGCATTAGCTACCGGGATACTATATTCCGGATGAGTCATGGCTCCCCATGAATCATCTCCACCAACCCCACGTTGCATTATATCAAAGAGAAGCTCTGTATATGGATTAACTTTTAAATCTATGGTATGTTTGTTTTGACTCACGGTGTAGTCAAACTGTTCTAGATTATAGAGTAATGCGCTAAATCCAAAGCCTTTGATTGAATGGTCAAATTGATCTGAAACTTTTCCTTTTTCTACGAGCCATGGCTTAATGGGTTTAATTTCTCCATTTTGAAAGGCAACAGTGAAGTTAAAGAGTCCCGACAGTTTTACATATTGACAATCGGTACGATATCCATTCTCCTGTGGTCTGATATAGGGCGTATATAGTTCATCCGGGGTTGACTTATAACGCCCTATAAATGCTGCTGTTTGTCGGTCAATGTAGTTCTCAAACGGACCCCTTCCTAACCATTCTACAGAAGGCTTGGGGTCTTTTAGTTGAACTCTTAGGCCAATTCGTGGTATTCCGTGATAGAGTTTGTATAGTGTATCAGAAGGATCTGTTGGAGCGATAAAATTATAATCTACTACCACTGAGCCTTCAGAGTAGACGGTATAACTCAGATCTATGGTTGCAGAACTATTTGGTAGTTTAAAAGTCGTTTTTATCACAGGCATCATACCTTTTTTCAGTTCAAAGGATGTCAGTATGAGCTTTTTTGCTGCATCCCGCCAATAGAGGTTGTATCGTGGGGAGCGGTTGCCATAATCATTATCAGTTGGGCTTCTCCAGAAGTTTGTTGTTAAGGGTGACTGTAACAATTGCATGTCATTGACCTCCCAACTGGATAGTAATCCGCTAGATTTATCAAATGTTAATGAGAATCCAGCACCATTGATAATAACGTTTGATGTGTTGTCATAGATCGAAATAGGACTGCCCCCTCTCTGTGGGAGAGGTTGCGGAGTTGGTGCCTTAATTTCAAACTGTTCTGAGGCCAGTATGGTTCCTGGTTTGATTATACCCATTTCTGATTTGGTAACCATCCTGATGTTGATATGCTGAGCACTGTTTCCGGAGATGTTTTGGAAGTTTAACATCAGAGTGGTGTCTTTTCCTGCATTCAGTTTACCTGGATTAAGGGTAAGCTCTTCCAAAGGTTCTCCATTAATTAGAAGGGAAGCAATAACTTCGTAGTTGCCCAGATTAATGAAGCTATAGCGATTTTTTATGACAAGGCTTTTGTTGTCGGGGGCAAGGCTGAACTTGACATTCTGGTAGACTTTTTTCACTTCATTGAGTGCCGGATGTGGTTTTCTGTCGGGAAAGATCAATCCGTTGATCATAAAGTTGGAGTCAGATGGGACGTTGGCTGGCCCATAGTCGCCACCATAGGCATAGTAGTCTTCCCCTTTTTCATTCGTTTTTAAAAATCCCTGATCTACCCAGTCCCAGATTGAGCCACCTTGAAGTTGGTCATTTGATTCGATAATATCCCAATAGTCTTGCAAGTTTCCTGTTGAGTTACCCATTGAATGGGCATATTCACACATGATATAAGGTTTAGATCGCTTCTCTGAACTGTACCACTTTAAATGTTGAAGGCTTGGGTACATTGGACAGTAGATGTCAGTATGGTCAGCCATTCCTGCTCTTTCATAATGGATTGGACGGCTGTTGTCTCTTTTCCGAGTCCATGCAGCAGTTGATACGAAATTTGGGCCATCTCCTGCTTCATTACCAAGTGACCAGAATACCACGCATGGGTGATTCTTATCCCGTTCAACCATTCGTTTCATTCTTTCAAGATGAGCCTTTCTCCAAGAGGTGTCTTTTGCAAGTGACCTCTCATCATAGCCCATTCCATGTGATTCAATATTGGCCTCATCAATAACGTATAGCCCGTATTTATCACAGAGATCATACCATCTGGGGTCATTCGGGTAGTGGCATGTTCTTACTGTGTTGATATTATTCTCTTTCATGAGTTTAATATCTTTAATCATCATCTCATTGGTCACAACATGACCAAGTTTTGGGTCATGTTCATGCCTGTTCACCCCTTTCATTCTGATATGACGACCGTTAACCAATAAAATACCCTCTTTGATCTCTATAGTTCTGAATCCAGTTTTTGAGGATATACTTTCGAGCGCCTTCCCTTTTTTATCTTTTAGGGTTAATGTGAGGGTATAAAGATTTGGCTCTTCTGCATTCCATTGTCTTACTCCCGGGATGGTTTTGTCAACTATTATTTCGTTTTTATTGCTGATTGGCAGCTCGGTCTGAAAAACGGGTTTCCCATTTAGGTCGTTATCTTTAAGGGTGACTTCAAGTTTCAGTCCCTTGCTCTGTCCTTCAATAGCCACTTGTAGGTTAAGTTGTCCATCTTTATAGTTGTTGACCAGTTGAGCTAATGCAAAATAGTCTTTTATATAAGTTTGTGGTCGGCTAATCAATATAATACTTCGCTCGATGCCACTGATTCTCCAGAAGTCCTGGCATTCAAGGTAACTGCCATCACTCCATCGATACACTTCAAGTGCTATTTTATTTTTACCCGCTTTGATGTATTTAGTGATCTCGAATTCAACAGCTGTTTTTGAGTCCTCACTATATCCAATCTTAACGCCATTGATCCAGATATAGAAGGCTGATTTTACTGCTCCAAGTTCAATAAAAAGCCTTCTGTTTAACCACTCTTCCGGTACCTCAAACCATGTTGAATATTGGCCTACAGGATTGTAGTCGGTTGGTACGAAGGGGGGATTTGGATTGTTAGAGAATTCATAGGTGGTATTGACATAGATTGGGTAATCATAGCCTTGAAGTTCCCAGTTTGAAGGAACAGGAATAGTTTTCCAATAGTTTAAGCTGGATTCTGTTTTAAAGAATGTTGAGTCTCGCTCGGCGGGGTTTTTTGACCAGTTAAACTTCCAGTTTCCATCTAGATAGATTATTCGGTCAGATTCTTTGGGGTTCCCCTGTTCAGCCTTAATTGGGTTAGAGCAGGGGTAAAGAGTAGCATGAGGGTATTCTTTACCCCAGTCAGTGATGTCCTGTCGCTGCCATTCTGGTTGACCGAAAACCGCAAGCGATGTGCATAATAAGAGACAAAAGATGATCAGGTTTTTCATCTGGATAATTCTTTTATTTTCCTCGATAAAGAGTCTTTAGTCGTATTCTGATCCATTAACATATCAGACTTTCAAATAGGACTATTTTATCGGGTTGCAAATTGTTAATTGGTTTTTGTGAGTATAATCTGGTTTGTTTGTCAAACTAAAGCAATTGAATTCAGATTTTCTCAAAAAGGGTAATGTTTAGTTAAAGTATTTACGACGATTTGAACTCGTTGGCTGTCTATTTCATTAACAATGCCTTCGTCTCTGTCTGGAGCACCCATTCGAGCCTTAGTATTGATCCAGTTCATTTGAGAGGCTATCTGTCGGGTTGGAGCAATGTGGTATTCTTTTGCACCGGTTGTAACCAAATTGGTAATTGTTTGGTCGTTGATTCCTCCTCCAGGCATTATGGTTATTCTGTTATTTGCTAGTGTGATTAGCTTTTTAAGCATTTCTATCCCTTGAGGAGATTTGTT
This sequence comes from Sphingobacteriia bacterium, assembly GCA_021286705.1. GTDB lineage: Bacteria > Bacteroidota > Bacteroidia > Bacteroidales > TTA-H9 > JAJTBW01. Next base: position 13,579 of record JAJTBW010000026.1, on the reverse strand, counting down.
TTCTGTTCCAGATGTTAGAACCCTTGGTATTCCTAGCTCTATCAGTGTTTCTAGCTCCTTAAAAGGATCCTTTGTCATATCAAAAGCTCTGTGGAAAGTGATATCACAATTTTTAGCCTGATTCATTAAGAGCTTGGTAGCCGTAATATCAATCTCTGCATCCTTAGAGAGTAAACCGAAAACGAAGCCATTAGCGCCAATATTACGAGCCATCTTAATGTCTTCGCACATTATTTCAATCTCCTCAGGCGTGTAATAGAAGTCTCCACCACGTGGGCGAATCATTACCATCGTAGATTTTGGAAAGTACTTTAATGCATGGCTTATTGCACCTAAGGAAGGGGTTGTACCTCCTTCATAGAGATTATCACAAAGTTCAATTCTATGGGCTCCTCCATTAAATGCTGCGACCACCGATCCCGGAGAGCCACAGCAAACCTCAACTTTGAAATCTGTCATGGTCAGAAAGATTTGCTGATGACAAGAGCCTGAGCACCTAAAAGAGGTGCAAGCTCAATAATCTCAGAAGTCTCGATCTTTGTATGTTCGTTAATATGGCTAATTGAGTTGGCTCTCATCGTTTTTTCAGCAGGCTCGGATAGTATAAAACCACTTCTTGAAATAGATCCTCCCAGGATAATCATCTCTGGATTCATTAAGTGGACTAAGTTAGCCAAACCACGACCGAGATTTAACCCTAATGTATTAATCATTTTAATAGCGGGTTGATTGCCAGAAATAGCCTCTTCCGTAATGTTGTCTACATCAAGAGGGAATCCAGGCTCTGTGGTCTCATATTCTTTTGCCATTTTTAATAGGCCGGGTCCTCCGGCATACCATTCAAGACAACCATGCTGGCCACATGAACAAAGTGGCTCATTTTGGCCATAATTCGTGTGCCCAAACTCACCTGCAAATCCGGTGCTTCCATGAAAAAGTTCTCCATTAATGATCATACCCATGCCTAGTCCAGCTCCAACATTTAGACATAGTACATTCCTTAATCCTTTTGCTTTCCCAAAAACCAGTTCAGCTAGAGCCATCAACCGGGCGTCATTATCCAGATAAACCGGTATTCCAAGCATTCGTTCAAGGACTTTGCGTAGAGGAGTGTCAAAGATGTTTAAGTTGGTATATGAATGTCCTGTTTCAGTGTTAATCAAGCCGGGTAAAGCAACGCCAATGCCTAAAATATGGTTGGTTAGTGGTTTTATTTCCTTGATTTTCTCCTTAACTGTTTTTGTGAGTAGCTGGAAGTAACCTTCATTGTTCTCAAGTGGAGTATGGAGAGTTGTTAATTCACCAACCAGCTGATTGTGAAGATTCATTGCACCAACATTAATCAGGTTTCGTCTAATGTCAACGCCAATAACCATACCCCCTTCAGCTTTAAGAGCAAAGAGTTGAGGACGACGTCCGCCTCCACTTATTCCTTGTCCAATTGATTCAATGAAGCCTGCTTCAATCATTTCTTCGATCAATCGGGCTGCACTTGGTACAGATATACTGACGGCTTTACTGATATCTGCAACGGCTAAAGAGCCATGAGCATATAACATTTTAATAAGTTTCCGACTTTGTTGAATCCTCTTTTTCTGAGGAGAACTCAATGCATTTGACCGTTGAACAAAGGGGTTTGTCATTTTGCGGATAGTTTTATTTTAAAAAGGTAAAGTTAACTTTGTCTGGCGAATAAGAAAAGTGTTTTTTAAAAAATATTATAAAGTTAAGAAACAAAAGTTTAGTGTCTCAAATTTTCTAAATTTGTAGACTAGTCTATTAAGGATATACTAAAGAGTGGTTTTACACAGTTAGTAAGTTGTTAGAAAGACGCATTATCAATTATCTAAGAAAAAGAAGCAGAAAATGATCTTGAATGCATTGGTTTTACAGACTGCGGCAGTTGTTGCAGATAGTGTACCGCAAGTTGGTCAAGTTGCCCAACAACCTACTGAAATTTCAATATCGGCATGGGAACTAGCTGTAAAAGGCGGATGGATTATGATAGTTCTTGCTGCGATGAGTTTAATCGGTATCTATATTTTTATTGATCGGCTATTAGCTATCAATGCTGCATCTAGGGAAGATGGGAATTTTATGAATAGTATTCGTGATTTTATCCATGAGGGTAAACTTGATGCTGCCAGGGCTCTTTGCCGTTCTAAAAACACCCCAATTTCTCGAATGATTGAGAAGGGGCTTTCAAGATTGGGTAAACCATTAAATGATATTAATACTGCCATTGAGAATGTAGGTAGTCTGGAGGTTTCTCGTTTAGAGAAAAATATTGCTTCGTTAGCAACTATTTCCGGGGCGGCACCCATGTTAGGGTTTCTTGGAACTGTATTAGGTATGGTACAGGCCTTTTATGATATGGCAATGGCTGGAAATAATATCGATATTCAATTGCTTAGTAATGGTATCTATGAGGCAATGATTACCACAGTAGGTGGTCTGATGGTGGGTATTCCAGCTTATATCGCTTATAATATTCTTGTTGCCAGAACAAAAAATCTGGTTTTTAAGTTAGAGGCAAGTGCAATTGAGTTTATGGATTTGCTTAATGAGCCTGCTTCCTAATTCAAGTCTATTCTGTTCTGATAATAAATAGATTTTTAACAGATGAACCATTATGGCAATTAAATCAAGGAATAGTATAAGTACCGATTTCAGTCTGGCTTCTATGTCTGATTTGGTATTTCTTCTACTGATCTTCTTTATGATAACCTCTACCCTTGTGAGTCCCAATGCAGTTAAGCTACTATTGCCTAGTAGTAAGAGCAAGACTATGGCAAAGCAATCGGTTCAGGTATACATCAATGACCAATTTCAATATTTAGTAGATCAAAATCATAATGGGGGTGCTGTTCCTGTTGATGCAGCTGGTTTAAGTAGTTTTCTTGGAAAAGAACTTGCTGGTCAGGCAGACGAATCTTCAGTGGTACTCAGATCTGACAAAACGGTTCCGGTTCAATATATTGTAACGGTTATTGATGTGGTGAACGAGATTAATCAGCAGCAAGGTAAGAAGTATAAGGTGATTTTAGCAACTAAGCCACCTGATAAATAGTTTGTTAAATCAGATGAATGGCATGAACTATTGCGTTTAGTCTGCTGTTCCAAGATGGGATAAGTAATTTTTGTAAGTGAATACTCAAATTGATATTGAATGAAGCAAGATACTTCAAATCGTAGTAAGGCAATTGTCGGAACTCTATTCCTGCATGCTGCTATCTTGTTTCTATTGCTTACGGTAGGCTTTACTACACCGTTACCTCTACCGGAAGAACAAGGTGTTGAGATAAATTTAGGGTTTAGTGATCAAGGATTAGGCGATAATATGTCTGTCTTACCAGCCGGTAATCCGATTCCGACTCCTCCTCCATCCAGCTCTCAAAAGAGTGATGTGGTTACTGCAGATGACGATGAATCGGTGGCCTTGCCAGATAAAAAGACAAATAAGAAGAGCAATGATGAGGCAGTTGTTAAGAATACTGTAAAACAAAATGTTCCTGAAACTCCAAAAGTTGATCCTAATGCTCTTTATACAGGTAAAACCAAACAAACTGGTGGGCAAAATCAAGGTGTTGCTGGTGGTTTTGGAAATCAGGGTAAACCTGATGGTAACCCTGCATCAAATAATTATGAGGGAGGCGGAAAGGGCAATGGTGGTATTAATTTTAGCCTCTCTGGAAGAGGTAAGGTTTACCTTAACGAACCTCCATATGATTCTCCTGAACAGGGTAGGGTAGTAGTCGAGATTATTGTTGATAGAAAAGGTAATGTTATCAGGGCTACTGCAGGGAAAAAAATACCTAATACTACTATTGGAACCACTACTACTGATTCACAGCTATGGAAGGTAGCTAAAGAGGCTGCTCTTCGTTCAAAGTTCACAGCAGATCCCAATGCTCCGGAAGAGCAAAAAGGGTATATCACTTATAACTTTATTAGGGTCAATTAGGTTAATTGGGGTCTGCCTTTCTTCGTAACGCCTATATTAAAAATAAAGCCATCTTAGTTTTAATACTAGAGATGGCTTTGTTGTCGAATGGAAATAGTGTCTTTATTTCAAAAGGAATAGAGGTCTGTTAATTTGAAGCACTTATACCTGTCCTGCTATTCGATTTGCCAGATAAAGTAGTATTACTTCTCTGATTTGTCTGTGTTGACCTTTAAAGGGCAGTAGAAAGGACAAAATCTGATAAAGGCGGTGACTATAGGTATTACACCAAGAGCACCCCACCAGCTTTTAAAGTACAGACCAGCGGCCATAATAACTAGACCTGCAATAATTCTGATAGTCTTGTCAGTTTTACCAATGTTGTGTTTCATCTTTTAATTCGTTAGCTTTTTTCCAATATTAATAAGGCGAATCTTACCACGTTGGATCTCGATTTGCCCCTCATTTTCCATTTTTTTAAGTAGTCGAGAAATAACTTCTCTCGCGGTCCCCAATTCAGAAGCCATCTGTTGATGTGTGATTCTGATCTCAGTCATACCTGCTTGGGCTGCCTCTTCCAATTTGTGAAGAATTCGTTCGCTAGTTGTCTGAAAGCTCATCGAATCAACTACTCTAACAAGACTCATAACTTTTAAATGACAAATCTTCATTACGAGTTTTCGCCAAGAGGGTTGTGTTTCGATCCATTCAGAGACTTGCGCAGAAGGGATTAGAAGTACGCTTGCACCATCCATGGCTGAGATAGAGACTCTACTAGGCTCATTAAAGATGCCAGAGGTGAGACTTAGTATGCATGTTTCGCCCTCCTTTACTTCATAAAGTAGTACTTCCCTGCCATTTTCATCCTCCCTGGTAACTTTAAGGCAACCTTTAAGCACTATTGGGAGATAAGCCACAGGGTCACCTTCTGCCATTAGTAGAGACTTCTCTCTGAAGGTACGCGACGGGCATTTTTTGAGATAATCTACAACTTCTGTATCCCCGAGTCTTTCGAGAACATATGGAAGAGTTACTGGCGTAGGTTTCATAGTTTTTGTGTTTTTAATATACTCACTTACCTGAAAATAATTATGTAACAAACTTCTCTGACAATTCGTTTTAAACTTCACTAAAAAAGAGTTGAAATAGTGTGATTTAGATTACTTTGATGTTAATTTTCTTTTACATTTCTCAAGATTTTACTAAGTTCTTCAATTTTAAAGGGTTTGCTGATGTAATCATCCATACCAGCCTCGAGGCATCTGATTCTATCCTCGTTGAGGGCATTTGCTGTTAGGGCAATAATTCGGGTATGAGTATGACTCAGTTGCCTTTTCTCCCAGTTTCTTATAGCACGTGTAGCTTGCATCCCATCCCACTCTGGCATCGAGATATCCATGAGCACCAGGTCGTAATGGTTATTGGTGAAGAGCTCAAATGCCTCTAACCCATTGCGGGCTATGGTTACATTGTGCCCTTCTTTTGATAACAAGGCTAATGCTACTTTTTGATTTACAAGATGGTCTTCCGCAAGAAGGATGTTAAGTTTTGATCCTTTGTTGATTTCCAGACCATCATTTACTTCTCGGTCTATTATTAGCTCCGGAGGATTTGTCTTTTTTAGCGGTATATCAAACCAGAAAAGTGACCCCTCACTTTCTCTGCTCACCAGGCCAATAGTACCTCCCAACATCTCTACAAGTCTTTTAGATATTGCAAGACCTAAACCTGTGCCACCAAACACCCGGGTTTTGGTAGTGTCTACCTGACTGAATGATTTGAAGAGTTTTTCCTGATCAGAGGCTGATATCCCAATGCCGGTATCTTCTACCTCAATTCTTAGAGATGAATCGGCACTAAAACCATGTATTATTCTAACTATAATCTTACCGGTAATTGTGAATTTGATGGCATTATTCAGCAGATTCATTACAATCTGACGTATTCTTGCGGGGTCGCTGAGGTACCAATCTTCAGCCGGTAAGTCCCAATAGGTAGTATATGAAAGGTTTTTCTTTAATGCATTAATCTCTTGAAGTCGTAAAACCCCCGAGAGTTCTGCTTTTAACTGGAACGGCTGTTGATTTATAGTTATCTGACCTGCTTCTATCTTTGAGAAATCTAAGATGTCGTTTATGATATGGAGAAGGTTCTGAGCGGAGTTGTCTATGGTATCTAAATAGTCAGTTTGTTCAATGTTGAGCTCCGTTTGCTGTAATAGCTCAAGCATCCCCATAATTCCATGCATCGGAGTTCGAATTTCGTGACTCATATTAGCAAGGAATTCACTTTTAGCTTTGTTGGCTTGGTTTGCCTTGTCACGGGCTATGATAAGCTCTTTTTCAATCGTTAGCCTTTCATTGATCTCGTGCTGAAGGCTTTCTGTTTGTCTTTGCAACTCAAGAGTTCTGCTGGCTACAAGCTGCATGAGCCTGGCTTCATTTCGTCTTGCAAGATGGATACGGTATTGTATTGCCAGATAGATGACTAAGATGAGTAGAAGGGCAAGTGTAACCAAAAACCATGGTGTTTCATAGAAATACTTCTGAATGGAGAGATTCAGAGATGCTTCTGTTGTGTTCCATTCACCTTCGAAGGGTCGCGTTTGTACTCTGAATTTGTAATTACCCCCACTAAGTGTATAGGTTTCTTCACGTTTGTCACGGATTACCTTCCATGATTTATCAAACCCTTCAAGTTTAATTCTGAACTCGGTTTTCTCAGGTGAAATGAAGTTAACCGAATTGAATCGAAAGATAATCTTATGAACACCAGGAGGGAGAGATAATGCCTTTTGTGGGTATATATCTATTGAATCAATAGAAATACTAAAGATTTCGGGGTTTAGGTTTCTTGATTTCACCTCGTCAGAATGAGGTGAAATCATTATTACACCTGCCTGAGTAGGTATGTAAATAGTTCCCTCATTTGATATTGCTGAATGAGTTGCCCCTGAACAGTCATTTGATATCAATCCGTCAGTGGTAACAAATTGATCCCATTTAAGGCCTCTCGGCTCTTTGTCTATGTTGTTAAGTATCGTGTCTAAATGAATTCTAATAATGCCTTCATTTGATGGCATCCATATGTATCCTGTATTATCAAGAACTGCATCAAATATCGCATCAGTCGGGAACTTCCAATCCCGATCAAAATTGTAGATTTTGTTGTTTAACGCAACTGATAACCCATTGCCTGTTGCAAGCAGCCATAATTTATTGTCTAAAGCCCTGACATTAAATACTTGTGCACTTTTAATCCCATTGTTTTTGTTTAGGAGGCTCAAGTCACCTTTTTTGTTCAGATGAGCTACCCCTCCTCCCAAAATTCCAATCAGGATCCCACCGTTAAGATCGCTGCTAATAGACATAATGGCTTTTCCCCTGAATCGAAAATTGTAGAGAAATGGGGTAATCTTGTTGTCGGGGGATAATATTGCGATTCCTTTACCCCTGGTCCCAATCCAGATATTTCCTTTTTCATCTTCATAAGTAGTCCTAATGAGATTTTCGGGTAGGCCATCTTGGGTGGTATATCTCTTCTCGTTTTTTTTTGGATCTATTTTGATCAGGCCATCATAGGTTGAAATCCATAGATTTTTAGAGCGATCCTCCATTAAGTAGTATAGCCTTGATTCTGATAACTTGGATTTTGTCTGAATCAGGTTACTCATACCATCCTTAAGCTCGTAAAGTTGACCGTCGGTGGTTCCGGCAAGAACTCTGTTGTTGCTTAACAATCCAATTGACCCGGTAGACAGATAACCAAGTCCGTTACCTAATGTGATGTTAGTGAATTTGCTATCCCTAAGTTGGTAGAGCCCATTTCTATAGGTTGCGAGCCATATAGAGCCATCGCGGTCAGCGATTACTTCTTGAATGTGAATCTGTGGAATGTCAGCGGTTCTTTTGATAAAGTACTGGTCATTTTGATCTTTTTTCCACAAACCACTCGTTGAACCTGCCCAGATATCACCTTTGTTGTCTCTTATAAGGCTGTAGACAGCAACTCCATTGAGTTCAGTAACTGCACTGATTTGGTTTTTGCTGATTTTGTAGGTGGCATCAGGAGTTCCGATTAATGATTCCCCAGTTGGAAGATGTAAGATCGCTCTAACGGTCGAGATTTTATCAAAAGGAGGTACCGTAAATCGTGTGTATTTCCCTTGAGAATAGATTATAAGTCCATTTGATTCTGTACCTATGTAGTAGTTACCATCCTGCTTTTTAGCTATTACGGTGATACCAGTATTTAAAACTAAGTCAGAAGTGGCACTTTTCCATTGACTCAAACGGGTGTTGTACTGATATAGCCCATGTGATTGAGTGCCAATCCATAGAAACTCCTTGTCTATTCTGCTGATAAATTCTATATTAAAATTAGCTCCACCATGCTTAGTGAACTTTCCTTTCTTGTAGCTTATTAAGCCTGATTCACGAGTCCCAAACCATACTGTTGTGTCTTCATCAGCAAATATGCCGTTTGTTCCATTGCTTTGAAGCTCTGGGGTGTTTTTTCTGTTATAGAAGGTGAAACTGTAACCGTCAAACTTAGTGAGCCCTTTAAATCCTGTAATCCAGATGTATCCATCTGCTGATTGAGCTATATGTAAGAAACCATTCCCCTGAAACCCCGTGGAAGCATTCCACTGTTTTAATAGGTATTCGTTTATGTTCTTATTAGATGAAGCTACTTGAGCCTGAGAAAAGGTGTAAATCAAGTTGCAGAACAGTAGTAGATATAGTATCACCGTAACCTTTCTGGAAAGGAGGGTGGGTTTAGTAGATATTTTTTTGTAAAGACGCATTTTAGCTGTCGTCAGAAAGTTGTTTATGCTAAAGTAAATAAAAGAATAAGTCAAATGTTCACCTGAATTAAAAAAAACTAGTTCATGTCTATGATTTCAAACTTTTGATTTTGAACCCGTATTTGGAGCCACTGCCTTAACCTCTCTCTTTCCTCTTTTCTGCTTGAAATAGGTGTCCTGTTATTCCAAACAAGGGTTACCTGTATTATCGTGTCATTGATTTGGGTACTGAGATCGGTTCTAATTGCAATAGCTTGACCATATTTTAATAAATGAGGCATAAGTAAACTGACCTCCTTTGAGATATTGTTAAATGCTGCATTGTATTGTCTTGATTCTTCAATCCTTTTAGATAGTGAATCAATCAAAGCCACTTGCTTCTTTCTTTCAATTTCACCATGTCTGATAATTTCATCCAGTATCCCAACTTTTATTGCATCCGAAATTTTTCCAGTCAGTTCATCCCCATTTGCCCCAGTCTGGTGAATTAATAACCTAGTTCTTTTAAGGTTGTAACTATTCATTCGTCTCCTCAATCTTAGCTTATCCTCATTGCTGATAACTTTTCCGGTTGCAAAGATTTCAATTTGTGAACTGTCTTTATCGTAGGTCAATCTCTTCTCTATAATCTGTATTTCATCCCTTGGGAGTTCGTTGTTTATAAATTGTTCTGCACGTACCTTAAATGCAGATTCTTTGATAACACCATAGCCAATAATGATGCTTGGAGTCATTGTGATTATGCTGAAAATAGCTATGTAACGATGTACTTTCTTTGTTGTAATTGAGTCAATGACCTTGACGACAGGAAATTCCAGAAATTTCACAATAAACCATGTTGCAAGGCTAATAAATACTGAATTGATAAAGAAAAGGTAAAACGCACTCAAGAAGAATTGAATATTCCCTGAAGCTAATCCAAAACCGGCTGTACATAGTGGAGGCATTAGTGCGGTTGCAATTGCTACGCCAGGAATAACATTGCTCTTTTCTTTCCGTGATCCTGCTATAATTCCAGCTATCCCTCCAAAGAAGGCTACAAGAACATCAAGGAGAGTAGGCCTTGTTCTCGCAAGTAACTCTGACTGAATCTCACTAATTGGCGATAGAAGAAAGTAGATGGTGGAGGTTATAAGGCTTATGGCAACTGCGATGCCAAGGTTCTTCAGCGATTTTGTTAAGGTTGCTAAGTCATAAGTCGCAACGGCGTATCCAATACCCAAAATAGGCCCCATTAAAGGACTAATTAGCATCGCACCAATGATTAATGCTACAGCATTTGTGTTTAGACCTATAGAGGCAATTATAATTGATGCTATGAGAATCCAGGCGTTTATCCCTCTGAATTCAATGTCCCGAAGAATGCCCTCTTTGGTAGCCTCTTTATCTGCTCCCTCTTTAATGTTAAAGGTCTTTATTATAAATGCTCTGATTGAATGAAAATTCATGTTGTCTTGAATGTTTTGTTTGAAACCTGCCTGATTCCCACTGATTAATGAGCAAGCTCTGCTTTCAGGATTATTTCTTCATGTATGGATCGGTTAGTATATTTGGTGTTCTTTAATCTAAAGATAAATCTATTACAGCGTTTAGAAGGCCTTCTTTTTTATGTATCTGTGATAATGGTGTTGGGAAGGACAAAAGTGGCTGTATTGGCTTGTTATCTGTCGCTATTCTGAATATAAACTGTTCGTGTTGGGAATGGGAATCCGATTTTTTCTCTGTCGAAGGTTTTTTTTATCTGCTCATAAAGATCAAACTTTAACTCTGTCCCTTTTCCAGAGTCTGCTGTCCACACCCATGCTCTTAAGGTTACAGCACTATCTGCAAGGGCTATCACTTTAATCTGAACGGCTGGTTTGCCATTGGCAATCTCCTCCTGACTTCTTTTGTCGAGGAAGTTTGGATGTGCTTCCGCTAAAACTCTTATAAGTTCCATAGCTTTATCAATGTCCGAATCATACGTTATACCTACTTCAATCCAATTACAGATGGTCTCATCTTCAATCGTTGAGTTGATAATGGTTTGAGAACCCATCACTGAGTTTGGGATGATAATTCTCCGATTCTCAAAATTTCTGATTATGGTATGTCTTAAGGTAATATCCTCAACTATTCCTGAGTGAAGATCTCCAACTCTGATGTTGTCGCTAACTCTAAATGGTTGGAATACTACTAAAAACAGACCATTAACGATATTTGAAAAGGCTTCCTGTGAGGCGAATCCAACAATGGCGGCTAGAATACCAGCCCCGGCAAACAGTGTGACGCTTACTGCTTTTAGCTCCGGGATTCTGGAGAATATATAACTGATAGCCCCCATGAAGACTATAAAACTGACCGCATTTTTAAGAAAGTTAAATCGGGTATGATCAATTTTTAGATTGTCTGCCGAACGTATAAAGAAGCGGGTCATTATAACACGAAGCGCCTTTGAGATAATGCCGGCAATAACCAAAGAGGTACCGATGATTATGAGGTATTTTATAACAACGGGGTTGAAGAGTTCTTTCATTTAGCTTGTTCTGTTTATGCAAAAATAGTGCGCTTTTAATAAAAATTTGCTTTTACAACGTTTGCATTGGTTAATATCTGTTTGTGAGCTGATTGTTGGTGAACAATTCGACTTTTTAATGGTAACTTTGAGAAAAGAATTGAACACTATGAGTACACCCTATCGTAAACTACAACTGGTAAAAGATGATCCATGGTTAGAACCTGTTGCCATGGATGTTTGGAATAGATACAGACGGTACAGAGATCGGTTACACGCTATTGAAGATCAATTTGGTTCTTTAATGACCTTCTCCTCTGCTCATAACTACTTTGGTATCCACTTCGATAAAAAAAGAAAAGGTTGGGTTTATCGTGAATGGGCTCCCCGAGCCCGTGATTTGTTCCTGTTTGGCGATTTTAATCAATGGCAACGCTATACCCACCGGTTAGAGAATATTGGAAATGGCGTTTGGGAATTGTTTCTTCCAAAAGAGATGTATGAAGATCGTTTTGTACATCAAAGTAGGGTTAAGGTTTTGGTTCACGGTGAAAATGGCTGGTATGAGCGTATCCCGGTTTATATCCGTAGGGTAGTCCAGGATACTGAAACTCGAGATTTTAGTGGACAACTTTGGTTTCCTCCTGCGCCTTTTCAATGGATCGGCGACCATTATTCACCAAAATCAATTCAGGAGCTTTTTATTTATGAGGCTCATGTCGGAATGTCTGGCGAGACTCCTGAGGTTACTTCATACGATGAGTTCACCCGCTCTGTGTTACCGCGCATTAAGGCTGCCGGCTACAATGCTATCCAACTGATGGCTCTCGCAGAACATCCTTATTACGGCTCTTTTGGATATCATGTCTCTAATTATTTCGCCCCCACTAGCCGGTTCGGAACACCTGAAGACCTTAAAAATCTGATCTTCACAGCTCATCAGATGGGTATCGCTGTGATAATGGATGTGGTACATTCACATACGGTTAAGAACTATAACGAAGGATTGAATGATTTTGATGGCTCTGATGGGCTTTATACTCATTCCGGCCCCAGAGGTGACCATCCGCATTGGGGAAGCCGCTGTTTCGATTATGGCAAAACAGAGGTGCTCCAATTTCTCTTATCTAACCTTCGCTACTGGATGCAGGAGTTTCATATCGATGGCTTCCGGTTTGACGGAGTAACCTCGATGCTCTATTTTCACCATGGTTATATCTCATCTGATAGTTGGAATCAGCATACCTATTTCACTGATGGGGTTGAATGGGATGCTCAAGTATACTTACAATTGGCCAATAGGCTCGTTCATGCACTTAAGCCTGGTGCTATCACCATTGCTGAGGATGTATCTGGAATGCCCGGCATTAGTCGTCCTCTAAAGGAGGGTGGTCTCGGTTTTGATTATCGTTTAGCAATGGGCTTACCTGATTTTTGGATTCATCTTTTGGAGACTCAACGTGATGAGGATTGGGATATGGGTGCCATGTGGGGTGCTCTGACTAATAGAAAGTGGGATCACCCTACGGTTGCGTATGCCGAATCGCACGATCAAGCTTTAGTAGGTGACAAAACCATTGCCTTCAGGCTCATGGATAAAGAGATGTATTCTAGCATGGATCGTGATAACAGCAATGCGGTTGTTGTTAGAGGTGTAGCCTTGCATAAGATGATCAGACTTATCACATTGGCTCTTGGAGGCGAGGCTTGGCTAAACTTTATGGGCAATGAGTTTGGTCACCCCGAGTGGATCGACTTCCCAAGAGAGGGCAACAACTGGAGCTACTGGTATGCAAGGAGGCAGTGGTCGCTTGTTGATAATCCGGATTTAAAGTACCAGTTCCTCGGTAGATTTGATCAGGCTATGATCGATCTTGCACGTGCCTATAACCTTCAGAACGCCCCTTACCCTAAACTGCTTAATATAGATCAAACCAACCAAACACTGATTTTTGAGCGTGCAGGATTAATCTTTGTCTTTAACTGGCATCCTGTTAATTCAATTCCTAATTATCAGTTTTTTGTGCCCGAGCCCGGCGACTACAAGCTTGCGCTTTCAAGCGATGACTGGCAATTCGGGGGCTATCAGAGACAAGATTCTAATCTTTTGTATCCCGCTGTCCCTGCTAATGATGGGGGCGGCACGATCTCGGTTTATAACACTAACAGAACGGTGTCTGTGTATGTAAAGCACAATTAACACGATTATTAAGTTTAGCGTTTTTTTTAATGCATCTGGCATCTGGCATCTGGCATCTGGCCGCCAGATGCCAGATGCTATTCAGTGCTTGCTAATCTTGAATTCTTGAATTTTGAATTAATCCAGCGGCCAGTA
>JAJTBW010000025.1 GCA_021286705.1 Sphingobacteriia bacterium | reverse complement strand
GCCAGATGCTAGCAGCCAGATGCCAGATGCATAGTAACAAGGCATCATAAACCTTCTGTACGTCAATTTGATTAGAGTAAAAAGCAGATTTCAATATCTGAGGTTATAAAACGAATCAGCCTTGATTGGAATCCAACCAAGGCTGATCTATAGAACTTAGTTCAAAGAACCAATTAGTGATAGGTTAAACCATCTTAAAGTACCTTTTTCAGAAATGGATGATAATCGCCTTTAGCACCGAGAATTTCAGAGTGCCTGATCGTATAAACCGTTTCAATGCTTTGACGGGCATCTTGTATACCAAAACCACCACCGCTCAGAATATCCTGATATGTGAGCGTATGCAAATCGGTGAAACCTCCGCTAAACTCAATCTCATCCCCTTCTACAGTGATACTACGGTATGTGCGTTGGCCTTTGGCAAGAATTGCTTCCGGCAAAGTTTTATCATCGATACTAAGAAACCAACGTACTCTGGCTCTCTCTAACTCAAGATAGCCAGCACCCGTGGTGGCATCCAAATGGTGGACGATATTCTTTTTAACTGAACCAAAAATCCAGCTTATCATATCATAGAAATGAACCCCAATATTAGTAGGAACACCTCCTGATTTTTCAGAATCACCCTTCCAACTCATATGGTACCACCTACCCCTTGATGTAATATAGGATAGGTCAATATCATATACCTTATCAGCCGGACCAGCAAGTATCTTATTACGCAGAGCAACTATACTAGGATGAAGTCTGAGTTGCAAAACATTATAGATTCTTTTGCCTGTCTCCTTCTCGATTTCAGATAAAGCATCGATATTCCAGGGGTTAAGGACAATTGGTTTCTCACATATTGCATTTGCGTCATTCCTTAAGGCAAGACGGATATGCGCATCATGTAAGTAATTGGGAGTACAGATACTAACAAAATCAATTTTACGCTCACCTTGACGTCTCAATTTATCCAGATGGCGATCAAATCTTTCTGATTCAAGAAAGAAATCAGCCTCTGGAAAATAGCTATCAATGATACCAACCGAATCTTTTGGATCTAATGCAGCAACCAATTGATTTCCGGTCTCTTTAATTGCTTTCATATGACGAGGTGCTATATACCCCGCCGCTCCGGTAAGAGCAAAATTAATCTGTTTCTGACTCATCACTCACTTACTTTTGAAACTACTCCATTTTCTAATTTATATCTCACCTTGCTTTCAGGGCAAATGGCAAAACCTTCTGTATCAAATTTCAAACGATGCCCATACTCACTCATCCACCCTGACTGTCTTGCAGGGTTTCCAATAACAAGCGCATAAGCAGGAACCGTTTTTGTCACTACAGCACCAGCCCCGATAAAAGCAAACTCTCCAATATCATGTCCGCATACAATCGTTGCATTTGCCCCAATTGATGCACCTCTTTTTACCACAGTCTTTGCATATTCGCTCTTACGGTTTATTGCACTACGAGGATTAATCACATTGGTAAAGACCATTGAGGGTCCTAAAAAGACATCATCCTCACAAATGACTCCGGTATAAATCGAGACATTATTTTGAACCTTGACATTGCGTCCTAAAACCACTTCGGGTGATATGACAACATTCTGGCCGATATTACAGTTCTCGCCTATTGTACAGTTAGACATGACATGAGAGAAATGCCAGATCTTGGTTCCTTTTCCTATATCACATCCAGTATCAATAATGGCACTTTCATGAGCAAAATATTCCTTTTCCATGTTCAGAATACTATTTCTGATTAACAAATTCCAGAACAGATGAGGTGATAAACTCAAGTTGATCTTCAGTTAATTCAGTATGCATGGGTAAGGAGAGAACCTCTCTTGATAACTCTTCCGTCACAGGGAAATCACCCTCTTTATAGCGTGGATCCTGATAAGCCTTCTGTAGATGGAGGGGAACAGGATAATAAATCATAGCAGGGATATCACGCTTAGTTAAAAACTCTTGCAGAGCATTGCGGTCAATACCACTAATTATGAGAGTATATTGATGAAACACATGAGAAGACTTCTCAAAACGAGCAGGTACCTGGATGTATTTGTTACCAGTGAATGCTTTATCATAGTATTCAGCAGCCTTATTTCTGGCAGCTGTATACTCATCAAGACGAGCCAACTTGACCTTTAAAACAGCGGCTTGAATGCTATCTAAACGAGAATTTACACCCACGAAATCATGATAATATCTGACAAACATTCCATGATTTACGATTCCGCGAATCTTGTATGCTAAATCATCATCTTGAGTGAATATAGCACCACCATCACCATAACAACCTAAGTTTTTGCTTGGGAAGAAGCTGGTACATCCAATATGTCCAATAGTTCCCGCCATCCTAGAGTGACCTGAATCAGATGTATATACAGATCCAATAGCCTGACAAGTGTCCTCAATGACATAAAGCTTATGGCGATTTGCGATGTCCATGATAGCGTCCATATCAGCAGTCTGCCCAAATAAATGCACGGGGACAATAGCCTTGGTTTTCGGTGTTATAGCCCTTTCAATCGCTTCCGGATCAATATTAAATGTATCAGGATCAACATCTACAAGAACAGGAGTCAAACCTAACAAAGCAATAACTTCTACAGTGGCGACAAAAGTAAAATTGGCAGTAATAACCTCATCACCCGGCTTCAGGTCTAAAGCCATCATAGCCACTTGTAAAGCATCTGTTCCATTAGCACAAGGGATGACATGCTTTACATTAAGATACTTCTCAAGATCAGCCTGGAAATCTTTTACGGCCTGGCCATTAATAAACTGAGTTGAATCAAGAACCTGCTGGATGGCAGCATCAACTTCAGGCTTAATCTTTTCATACTGACCCTTAAGGTCTACCATCTGTATTTTTTTCATGTGTAGATTATTTGATTTTTAGAAATCACATGGAATACGTTCGATTGAAATTAATATTATCGTCAGTTGAATTTTAACCACGAATTAAACCTAATGACTCTAACGAGGTTTTTATAAATCAGACGAAATCAATTTCGCTTTGCAAAGATAGGAAAGTACCATCGTAATTGAGATTTCCGCCTTTACCTTTTTGTTTGAGGCTATTTATACTGAAATGTCTAATTTTGCGTTTTACGAGGAAGAATCTCAAAAAACCGACACTTAAAGAATGAAATACATCTACTCCTTCCTGCTACTGTTGGCTTTAACGCTAAACTCTTCTGTAGTAAAAGCTCAAAAGAGCATCACCGATTCTACAATTGGTATAGGACTAATTGGTGCTGGTGCCGGTTTTCATCTGCCTTTTGGTGATATTGCCGACCGATTTGGTGCTTGCTTCAGTATAGGGCCAAATGTTTGGTATAAAACCGACAAAAACTGGGTTTGGGGAGCTGATTTTAATTACCACTTCTCTGGCAATATTAAAAACGAAAAAGAGATATTAGGAAACTTAAAGAATGAGGTTGGTGCCATTATTGACGAAGGAGGTCAACCCGCTTTAATCAGTATTTTGATGCGTGGATACTCCTTTTATGGTAAAGTAGGTAAAGTCATTCCTCTGAAATTCAACAACCCGAATTCTGGTATCTTGATCCAGTTTGGAGCAGGCTATTTCAGACATAAATATGCAATCGGTAACATTGATAATACCGCCCCTCAGATCAAAGATGATTATCGAAAAGGTTATGACCGACTTCGTGCTGGTGTTTCATTCACACAACTTATTGGCTATATAAACCTTAGCGATAGTCGACTCACCAACTTTTATGGAGGAATTGAAATCCAGGAGTCAATCACATCTCCTCTGCGTGATTACGACTTCAGCTTGATGAAAAAAGAGACTGGCACTAATATTGATATTCTGGTTGGTTTTAAAATAGGCTGGCTTTTCCCTCTTTATGGAACTGCAACTAAGGCCTACTACTATTACTAGAATTAAAATGATATTTTATAACCTCGCAGTAAAAGCATACTCCTCTCTTATATTCACTGCTTCCGGATTTAACACAAAGGCGAAACTCTGGATCAACGGCAGAAAGAACCTCTTTGAACACCTTCAGGACTGGGTATTTAATGACGATCGCCCCATCATCTGGATGCATTGTGCTTCACTGGGCGAGTTTGAACAGGGTCGTCCTGTACTAGAAGAGATTCAATTTAAACATCCTGACCATAGAATCTTATTGACCTTTTTTAGCCCATCCGGGTTCGAGGTTAGAAAAAACTACTCGGGTGCCGACTTCATCTGCTACTTACCAGCAGACACTCCCTTTAATGCGGAGCATTTCGTGACAATGGTTAAACCTAAACTAACGATTTTCGTAAAGTACGAATTCTGGTTTAACTATATCAAAGAGATCAAGGCAGCCAACCTTCCGATAGTTATTATCAGTGCTATCTTCCGGCCGGAACAACATTTCTTTAAATGGTACGGGGCTTGGTTCAAAAAACAACTCTCTCTGATTAACCGCTTTTACGTACAAAATCAATCATCTGCCGATCTGCTGAACAAAATTGGAATAGACCATGTCATTGTAAGTGGAGATACCCGATTTGATCGTGTTAAAGAAGTTGCAAAAAACCCAAAACAATATCCTATCATTGAGGCCTTTAAGGCTAACTCAAAGATACTTATCGGAGGATCTACCTGGCCGCCCGATGAAGCACTCTTAGCTGAGCTCTGGAAATCTACCCCCGATAATTTGAAGTTAATTATTGCTCCTCATCTGATTGATGAAGAACACCTAAAATCAATAGAACAAGCATTTCCGGGGTCAACTCTGCGACTGAGTAAAGCTGATAATGATTCAGCCCGTAAAGCTAAAATCCTTATAGTTGATAGCATAGGACATCTTTCTCACATCTATCAGTATGGCGACTTTGCCCTTATAGGCGGTGGTTTTGGAGTTGGAACTCATAATATTCTCGAGGCCGCCACCTTCGGTCTTCCGGTCTTCTTTGGTCCAAACCATACAAAATTCCAGGAAACAACCGAATTAGCACAGCTTGGCGGGGCGTTTCCTATTAATAACTCGACAGAATTCACAAAGGCATTCCAAGACCTATTCAACAACCCCAAAAACCAAACTATAGCAAGCAAAACCTGCCGTGAATATATCGCAAAAAATACTGGGGCAACAGAAATTATCCTAAATGGAATAGAATCATACCTTTAGTTTTTTCCTTTTTTTTTAAAACAAATTGTACTCTTTATACGTTTGTGTATCATCAACACTAACGAATTTTAACACAATGAGTACATCTTTTCTAAACACGATAATCACCGGTACAGGAAGCCATGTTCCTGAAAAAGTAGTTACCAATCAAGATTTTGCTAAAAATGTATCTTTAGATCCGAATGGCACACCTTACGAGGGATCACATCAGGAAATTGCAGATAGATTTAAAGCCATAACAGGTATTGAAGAGAGACGATATGCTGATAACACACAACAATCATCAGACCTTGGAACCATTGCAGCTGAACGTGCAATCATCGATGCTGGCATAAACCGTGAGGATATTGACTATATAATTGTAGCTCATAATTTTGGAGATGTTGTTAAAGAAACCATTCAAACAGATATCCTACCCAGCCTCGCATCACGCATCAAACATAACTTACAAATCAATAATGCCGCTTGCGTAGCCTTTGATATCCTATTCGGTTGTCCCGGTTGGATTCAAGGACTGATCCTCGCCGATTCTTTAATAAGAAGCGGACAAGCCAAACGTTGTTTGGTAATTGGGACTGAAACACTTTCTCGGGTCTTAGACATGCATGACCGTGATTCAATGATCTACTCTGATGGGGCAGGTGCTTGTATTCTAGAGGGTCGAATAGAGAACCAAAAGAGAGGTATTATCTCATCAGCAGTGATGACCCATGCAATTGACGAGGCCTACTATCTTTTTCTAGGGAAAAGCAATGTCCCTGAATCGGATCCCTCAATCAGATACATTAAGATGCATGGTAGAAAAATCTATGAATATGCATTGACACATGTACCACCAGCCATGAAAAAGGTTCTCGATGAAAGTGGTTATGGTATAAATGATCTTAAGAAAGTCTTTATTCATCAGGCAAATGAGAAGATGGACTTTGAAATGATCAAACGATTCTATCGATTGTATAAGATCAATAAACTACCAGAAATGATTATGCCCATGACCGTTCATAAGTTTGGTAACAGTTCAGTAGCTACCATTCCAACCCTTTTTGATCTGGTCAGACACCAAATGACAGATGAGAATCATGAGCTAGAGGATGGCGATTTAATACTATTCGCCTCCGTTGGAGCAGGAATGAATATCAATGCACTAGCATATAAATGCTAACCTAGATGTTCAAAGCGTTGGTTCCTTCTAACCGGAGTAAAACCAGCGCTTTGAATTGCTTTAGTCAACTGATTGGAATCTGCAGAATGATGCGATCCAGCAACACTAACTACGCGCTCTTCTATCATAATAGAACCAAAGTCGTTTGCCCCGGAGAAGAGACAAACTGAACCTGCCTCAATGCCAGTTGTAAGCCATGAAGCCTGAATATTTTTTATATTCGGTAGCATAAGCCTACTAATTGCAATCATTCTAACATATTCAGAGGTGGTTGTTGAAAATCGCCGATTCAACCTTTTTGCCAATCGGGTTCCCTCATCCTGAAATGGCCAAGGTATAAAACTGATAAAACCGATGGCACCCTCAGGCTTTTTCTCCTGTATCTCCCTCACTTTTACCAGATGTTCCATTCGCTCGTCAATGGTCTCAACATGCCCAAACATCATGGTGGCAGAAGTAATCAACCCCAACTTATGCGCCTCATGCATGACCTCCAACCACTCATCAGCCGAACACTTTGCCGGAGAGATCTCACTGCGAACCCGATCTACCAATATTTCGGCACCTGCACCCGGAAGAGAATCTAACCCTGCAGCTATTAACCGCTCTAATGTTGTTTTTATAGAAAGTCCACTGATTTTAGCAATATGGAAAACCTCAGGAGGGCCTAATGCGTGAAGTTTCAGATTAGGATATCTCTCTTTTAACGCCCTAAATAAAGTCTCATACCAACTGATATCATAGTTTGGATGCATACCACCCTGAAGCAGTATCTGATCACCCCCTAAACGAAATAGCTCATCTATCTTAAGACACATCTCATCCAATGTGATCGTCCATGCCTCCTTACTATTCTTACCTCTGAAAAAATTGCAGAACTGACATCCGGAGGAACAAACATTGGTGTAATTAATGTTTCGATCAATGATCCATGTTACCTCGTTCGGATTATGATATCTATTTCTAACTGTATGAGCGGCCTGCATCAGTAATGGCAAAGGTGCCTCTCTGAATAGGAAAGCCCCTTCCTCAACTGAAAGAAACTCGCCTCTTAGCGCTTTCTCAACCAAATCAAAGTGAGTTAACATTTATAGCCATTTTGTTTAGTTTTGCAAAATTGAATAAAAAAAACGGTTCAAACGTGTGAAAACTGCCGTTAAGCATAGGAACCCACTAAAAACGGTCCTCACAAGCCGCAATTATACTGGCATAAAAACGTTAAAACTGACAGAGAATTTACAACTGTTCGTAAAACATATCATCTTTCTGATGTTATATTAACGCTATTACAATCATATAGAACTCAACAAAAACATTATAGATACAATGCTATTACAAAAACATTCAGAATATCAGCAGATCAGCAAAGGAGCTACTCTGTTTATCGGATCATCTATTGAAACACTTGACGAGATAAGCAAGATTAAAATTGAATTGCTTTCAAACATCCTTACAAAACAGGATGATGAATTCATAGTATTAGATCCATTAACTGCAATTTATCTCACACCAAAAAAGGGAGATTCGAATAGAATCAATGAAAAGTTAAGAATAGCCGGGGATAAATTCCATGACCTCTGTACTAAAACCAAACTTAGCCAGTGTCAAATAATTGCCAAAGGCTTGAATTCAGAGGAAGCAGTTGCAACAATTGAGGGTTTTATTCTGGGTGACTATCAATTTAACAGACACTTTAGCAATGAGAATAAAAAGCCTCAAGTTGATTCAGTAATCATAGTTAACGAACAGATCACAAGCAATCAACTTGATGAATTAGCCATTATCTGCGATGCAGTAAAGTTTGCAAAAGACATGATTAACGAACCTGCGAGTCATCTGTCATCAGTGCAGATGGGCGAGCGCATTACAGAATATGCAACAGGTGCCGGTATCAAAGTTGAGGTAATGAATAAAAGGAAGATAGAAGCTTTAAAAATGGGGGGATTACTTGGAGTCAATCAAGGAAGTGAAGAACCGCCTGTTTTTATTTGCATGGACTATAAACCAGGAAATGCAATCAATGACTTCCCTATAGTTTTTGTTGGCAAAGGAGTTGTTTTCGACACTGGCGGGTTAAATCTCAAGACTGGAAACTTCATGGAAAACATGAAACTGGACATGGGAGGGGCCGCAGCAGTTGCAGGGGCTATAGTTGCAATTGCAAAACTCAAGCTACCAGTACACGTAATGGCCTTTATTCCATCAACAGATAACCGACCCGGAAAAAATGCTTTAGCACCGGGCGATGTCATTACAATCAGTGATGGCACAACCGTTGAGGTCTTAAACACAGATGCCGAAGGCCGGTTAATACTGGCCGATGCGTTAGTTTGGGCAAAACAATACAAACCCCGCCTTGTAATAAATATAGCAACACTTACGGGCTCTGCTGCACGTGCAATCGGATCACATGGAATTGTCGGGATGCAACAGCATGCAGCAGAAGCAATCAAGGAACTTCAGGAGTGCGGAGAGAAAGTTCATGAACGCATTGTTGAGTTTCCTTTCTGGGAAGAGTATGATGATCAAATCAAAGGCGATATTGCCGACCTTAAAAACCTTGGAGGTCCTGAGGCAGGAGCAATCACGGCAGGCAAATTTCTCGCTTGGTTTACTGATTACCCTTTTATTCATCTTGACATTGCAGGACCTGCCTTTACAGAAAAGAAAGACAGCTATAGAGGCAAAGGGGCAACCGGAATATGTGTAAGATTACTTACTGAGTACGTAAGAAAAATAGCTCTGTCGTAATCTTGTCGAGTCACCACTTAGACTTACGGTAAAAATTATCAACAATTGCATTATCAAAGACTTAACCGGTGATGGTTAATCATTAATAATCCTCTTGTTGATAATTTCTTTATTTACTGTAATTACATCCAACCATAAGGATAAGACCCGGCGGTTGAACTGTATTAGAAATTAGAAACAAGCTATTAACAAATGGTTGTAATAGCGTACATTTGTATTGTATACACAAAATAAAGAAAGATGGATTCTGATATCGATATCATTGGCTATGACCGACCAAGTTTTAACCTTCCGGAACCAACTGTTAAAGTTGCAATAACACATGGAGATATAAATGGAGTGGGCTATGAGGTCATACTGAAATCATTAGAAAACCCTGAAATACTTAAGTTTTTTGTTCCTATCATATATGGCTCTTCAAAAATTGCTGCCTTTCATCGTAAATCATTAAGCATTGATGATTTACCATTTAACCATCTCAAACATGCCTCACAGGCGACGCCATATAAGGTAAATATTGTAAATCTTACAGATCAGGATATCAAAGTTGAGTACGGGAAACTAACTCAAACTGGTGGAGAATTAGCCTATCAGTCTCTTGAGAAGGCTACCGATGATCTGATGGAGGGGCAAGTGGATGTGTTAGTAACAGGGCCAATCAGCAAAGAAAACATACAAAGTGATAATTTCCACTTTGCTGGGCATACCGAGTATCTTACCGAGAAATTTGGGGCTACCGGTTCGCTGATGCTAATGGTTTGCGATAACCTAAGAGTTGGCTTAGTAACAAACCATCTTCCTTTGAATATCATTGCAGATACAATTACTGTTGATAGGATACTAAGTAAAATCAAACTACTGCATCAAAGTCTTTTAGTCGACTTTGGGATACCCTCTCCTAAGATTGCTGTTTTAAGCTTAAATCCACACGCAGGCGATGGTGGATTAATGGGAACAGAGGAGGCAAAAATCATTACCCCTGCTATTCAGAAAGCTTATGCTGAAGGCATTCACGCTTTCGGACCCTACCCTTCTGATGGCTTCTTTGGCACTGGAAATTATGCAAAATTCGATGGAATTCTTGCAATGTATCATGATCAGGGACTTATACCTTTCAAAGTGCTTTCACAAGGACGTGGCGTAAATTTCACTGCTGGGTTGCCTTTTGTCAGGACATCTCCTGCACATGGAACCGCATTTGATTTAGCAGGAAAAGACCAAGCCGGATTTGAATCAATGCAGCAAGCTATTCTACTAGCAGTTAAAATCTTCAAAAACCGAATTGAGTGGGAGGAGATGACTCGTAACCCACTTAAAATCCAAGAGCCAATGGCTCAGGATTTCGAATAAATATCGCCATGTATTATCTCAAGAAAATCGGAGAAATACTTAACTCCCCCGTTCTTGGATCGATACCTAGCACCACGGTTCAATATCTGCTAACCGATAGCCGTCGTCTGATAGCACCTGCTCATACCCTCTTTATAGCAATCCGTTCTGATAGAAATGATGGTATAAACTATATTGACGAGTTGATTGAGCAGGGGGTTAAGTCGTTTATTATTCAAACTGAACCTAAAAAGGAGTGGCTGTTCAAAGCAGCATTCATTGTAACAAAGAATTCTCTGACAGCCCTTCAAAAGCTTGCTGAATACCATCGCAGACAATTCAACCTTCCTGTTGTAGGCATCACTGGCAGTAATGGCAAAACAACTGTTAAGGAGTGGTTAGTGCATATTCTTCACCCGCTAATGCAGATTGTTGCTAGTCCGGGAAGCCATAACTCTCAGATAGGAGTACCCCTCTCTGTTTGGCAGATCACAAAGCAGCATCAGCTAGCCATCTTTGAGGCTGGCATTTCTGAAATGGGCGAGATGAAACCCTTAGCAGATATAATTGGTGCTGACATTGGCATTATTACGAATATCGGCGCCGCTCATAGTGCAGGCTTTCCGGATGATTACGCAAAATGCCTTGAGAAATTAAGACTCTTTACCAACTGCAAAAAGATCATTTATTGCCGTGATCACAGCTTAATAGCGTCGTGTATACAAAACGAGTTTGACTTACTTTTTGAAAACTCGCCAGAACTTATTACATGGGGAGAATTACCCGACTCTGACATCCATATTACTGAAGTTGAAAAATCTGCATCTTCTACCTTAATCAGATACCAACTCAGCAACCAACAATCAGATAAATATAAGCAAGCTCCCCCTTATAAGGGGCACTTTACCATTTCTCTGATTGATAAAGCTTCTATAGAAAATGCTTTGCATTGCCGGGCTTTACTATATGCTCTGGGCATTACCCCACAAATAGCTGATAACCTCATGGAGCATATCCCCCATCTCCCTATGAGGCTGGAGTTACTAGAAGGAATCAATCGCTGCACCATTATCAATGACAGCTATAGTAACGATCTTAATTCCCTTATTGTAGCATTGGATTTTATGGAACAACAAAAAGGGAATAAGCCAAGAAGATTAATCCTTTCAGATATATTGCAGAGCGGGAAAGAGGAGAAGGAGCTTTACCAAGAGGTTGCTAATCTTTTACAGGCCAGAAAGATCGATCGATTTACCGCTGTTGGAGAAGCACTATCAAGGCAAAAAGGGCTCTTCCCTAATAACTCTGAATTCTTCATGACCACAATAGAACTACTCAACACTAAAAGAAAAGAGGAGTTTGAGAACGAGTTAATTGTGGTAAAAGGAGCAAGAAAGTTTCAGTTCGAAGCTATTGCGGAGATACTCCAACAGAAAACACATGAGACTGTTCTAGAAATTGATCTTGAAGCTCTAATCAACAACTTGAATTACTACCGCAACCAACTCCCAGCCGGTGTTAAAACGACTGCAATGGTCAAGGCCTTTGGATATGGCAGCGGAAGCTTCGAGATTGCTCACGCCCTGCAATTCCATCATGTTGATTATTTAGCCGTTGCCTATACCGATGAAGGAGTTGAACTTAGAAAGGCTGGAATAACAACTCCAATAATGGTAATGAATCCGGAAGAGAGAAGTTATCAAGACTTGGTAAAATGGCAGCTCGAACCGGAAGTTTACAGTCTTCGAATACTAAATCAACTTGCAGAGACCATAAACTATCATTTCCCTTCGCACAGCATCACCGTTCATATAAAACTTGACACAGGAATGCATCGGTTAGGATTTGAAGAAGAGCACATAACCCAATTAATGCGATTCATCGAGAAAAACGACCACTTTATAATTGGATCAATTTTCTCACATCTTGCCGGTTCGGAAGATCCCGCTTTGGACTATTTCACCCAACAGCAAATTGATCTGTTTGACAGAATGAGTAAAAAGATAATGGGAAAACTAGCCTATCAGCCTCTTCTTCATATTTTAAACTCAGCTGGAATACTACGGTTCCCATCTGCTCGTTATACTATGGTACGCTTGGGTCTTGGGCTATATGGCTTAGGAGAAAGCGAACAAACACAATCAGAACTTAAACCGGTGAGTAAGTTAAAATCTGTAATATCACAGATTAAGACTATAAAACCAGGTGAATCCGTTGGATATAATCGTCGGTTTATTGCCAACAGAACAACCAAAGTGGCGATAATACCAATAGGATATGCAGATGGGCTTAACCGCCAACTTGCTTATCTTGGAGGGGGGCTATGGATTAATAATCAATTTGCTCCATTTACCGGTAGCATTAGTATGGATATGTGTGCTGTAGATATAACTTCAATTCATGATGTTTCAGAAGGAGATGAGGTGATTGTGTTTGAAACTTCAGATCAGATAAAAGAGATTTCAAATAAATTAAACACCATCCCTTATGAGATACTTACTGGTATCTCAAGACGAGTTAAAAGAATCTACAAAAACAGTTAAAAACCACACCCTAAAACGAAATACCACCACCCATATGCCTGTATTAAGCATTATTATTCCTGCTTACAACGAAGCTGCTACAATAACCGATGTAATCACACGGGTTATTGCCGCACCGATTCCAGAATCTGTTAGAAAAGAAATTGTTATTGTAAATGATGCCTCAAAAGACAATACCGCTCAATTAGTCGAACAATATATAGCAACTCATCCAGACCAACCGATAAAATTATTTCATCAACCGGTCAATAAAGGAAAAGGGGCTGCTCTTCACAGAGGGATTGACGAAGCAACCGGAGATCTTATCTTAATCCAGGATGCAGACTTTGAGTATGACCCCAGAGAATATCCCATACTACTAAAGCCAATTCTTGAAAACTATGCTGACGTAGTTTATGGAAGTCGCTTTTTAGGTGGAAAACCTCATCGCATCCTATTCTTTTGGCATAGTATCGGGAATAAATTCCTAACTACCATATCGAATGCCTTCACCAACCTCAATCTAACCGATATGGAGACTTGCTATAAACTCTTCAGAGCCGAATTTATCAAGAAGATCTATTTCAAAGAAAACAGATTCGGGTTTGAGCCTGAGGTAACAGCAAAAATCGCTCGATTTAAAGGAATTAGGATCTATGAGGTAGGCATCTCTTATTATGGAAGAACTTATGAAGAGGGGAAGAAAATCGGAGCTAAAGATGGATTTAGAGCCATCTACTGCATAATTAAATACAACCTCTTTTCAAGACGTTACCTCAAATAGTTGAGCCAACCCGACTAGAAGATCTTTAGAAAACTCTTTGTTTAAAAGCACTAATTCAAAAAACAATTAATGCTCTTTAACTGGAAGCGAAATCAAAAATCCAATATATGCAAATAGCAAAAAACCTTTTAGGTCGATTAGATAATAAGATATACCCAATAGGGCTAGGTTTGATACTAGTAGTTTTTGCTATACTCAAACTAAGCTATCTTAAGCTTGGGTGCTATTGGGATGAGACCTGGCCTTTTAGTTACGCTATTTATCAATTACATGAGCATTGGCCCTTGATTCTTCCAAATACTATTGACCCATATATCACAAGGGGCCATCCATTGCTATTTCATTTTCTGGTAAGTACATGGATGGCAATATTTGGAGACTCGTTAGTAGTAGCAAAAGCCTTCCCTTTATTTTTAAGTCTTCTTACCTTAATAGCGATTTACAAGTTTGGTGAACACTTTTTCTCACCCAAAACGGGATTATTAGCTGCTGCACTTTTAGCTGTACAGGCTGTCTTTTACTCGCAATCAACTCTTCTGCTGCTTGAAGTACAACTTACACTCTTCACAATTCTTACTTTCTTATTCTACTTTAAGAAGAACCGATTTCTATACATTCTCTTTGGATCCTTCGCTATTTTAACAAAAGAAACAGGAATCACGGTTATTGCAGCACTTGGTATATGGCATCTGGTTAATTATTTGGCCACCATTAAGAGTACGAAATTCAGAGATTTCTTTGTGGAGGGTTTATGGATCATTGCACCGATTGGAGTATCGTTCCTCTATTTTGTTCTACAAAAGATTCTAAATGGCTGGTTTTTATTCCCAATACATGTGGGTTTCATGTCATTCGACCATACAGTAATTCTAGACAAATTCGAGCATGGCTTATACCTCATTTTCAAATTTCAGGACAAGACACTAATTACAATCTTCGCCGTTTTCTCTTTAATAATAGCAATTTTACTGAGGTCATTAACCTTAAGCAAAAAGCAGTGGCAGATCATTCATTTAGCGGTATGGTTTCTCCTCTTATTCAATATTTTTGGATCTTTAAACTATCTATCAGACAGATATTACCTTCCAGCTATTGCAGTCTTTATTTTTCTGGCAGTTGCTCTAATCTCCAAAGTAGCTAGGAACAACTTCGTTTGGTTCTTCATTGCTATTCTAATGATTGGTACATCAGCTAAGTATCTCATTAATGACAAAGGATTAAGCGATACAGATAAAGGGTATAAAGATGTCGTTAAAGTACATCAAAAAGCCATAAACTATCTTATAGAGAATAATCTTCAGAACAAGAATATCTATACGCATTTCATTTTAAGGGAAGCTATGAAAGCTACCTATCCTGGCTATATCAAAGATGAAAAAGACTGTTTCAGGAATTTCCATTACGAGTTTGACCCCTTACAAACAGATCTATGTATATTCTCAAATGTTGAATATCATCCAGATTTTGAAAAAGTAAGGCAGGATAATCCAATGAATATTCTGGTGCAATTTCAGGAAGGAGATGCCTTTGTCATCATTTTTCAACCAAAATACAGGGAGCTTCTTACGGGAAAGAAGGATGAATACATTAAGTATTATCTAAGAACTATTAAGAATAATCATGAGTGGTATAACTCCATTCAAAAAACATCAGTTGAAGAACATCAATCCCTTGATTCTTTACTATTTAAAAATGCCGTTTTCATGGCAGACAGAAAAATTGAAGATACAATAAGACAAATTTCGTTAGAAAAAAGAAGAACAGACTATCTCTTAACTGTTAAACAAGATGCATCTGTATTATCTTCCCTTATTGACTCTGCCACCATTCAAAACCAGCCAATTGATTCCATCATAAGCCGATATATTAGGGCCAAGATCAAATAAAATACAAATACACTCTATTTAAGGGTCTAAGATTGACTCATCTGCAAAAAAAAGTACTCGAAAATTGAGTACTTTTTTCTTTGAAACACACTAGGGAGAGTTTAATCTTTTCCACGAATTAGTAGCAAATTATTTAATAACACTTAACCCAACCAATCACAAGTGTTATACACGAATCAAGCCGATTATTAATATATTATATTATTGCATCTATTTTAAAAAGATATTTATACCATACACTCTTATAGATCTTTTTCGTTACTTTACCTGTAAATAAACCTTGATTATTATTGATCTCTATAGTTAAACTAAAATTAACTTACATTCTATGATGGCTGAAAAGAAATGGGCTACCACTTTTCTGATAGCGATTTGTATATTAATGACAATCTTAGCAATCATCTCTGACGGGTATGAAGGAGGCGCTGATACTGTAGGTCATTATCTATATTCAAGACATGCGATAAACAACCCAATACTGTTACTTGATCTTTGGGGAAGACCAATATTCACTTTATTCGGAATTCCATTTGCGCAATTTGGCTTTACAATAATGAAGTTTTACTCTATCCTTTTATCTTTATTAACCGCCTGGATAGGATATAAAATATTAGAACACTTAGAATACAAAGGGGCCTTCCTTTACATTCCAATGGTTACTCTAGCACCATACTACCTACTTCTATCAATCAGTCCTTTAACCGAAACACTTTTTGGATTTACCGTAGTTTTAGCCATTTGGCTCTACTATAGAAGGAGGTATACTATTATGACTCTAGTTATTTCACTACTCCCCTTTGTCCGGTTTGAAGGATTTATAATTTTTCCTCCTTTTATACTTATATTGCTATTAAACAAACGATTCAAGGATATTCCTCTACTTTTCTCAGGTTACTTTATCTTCTCAATTATAGGGTATTTTGCCTTTAATGATCTTTTATGGCTTATACATAAGAATCCATATTCTGGATCAGCATCTGCTATTTATGGACATGGCAGCCTCTTTCATTACCTCAGTAAAGCCCCATATATTATAGGAACGTCCAATGCTTTGCTAGTGATACTAGGAATAATCTATCTAGTTGTAAACTCAATCATTTACCACACTAGACGTAAAGAGGGCTCAACTGATTTTGCTTTTCTAATCTTAGCAGGAGGAAGCTTCCTTTCTTATTTTATAGCCCATAGTTATGTCTGGTATAAAGGAGCTGGTAATTCTTTAGGATTATTAAGAATTATGGTTGCAATAATTCCGCTAGCTGTTTTATTAGCTAGCTATGCAGTTCATAAAATCTTGATACATACTCAACGGATAAAGTTTAATACATTAATTATATCCATACTAATCAGTGGATCAACCCTCTATTTCTCTAGAATCTATCAATATCCTTTGAAATGGGATATTTTTCAATCGACAGTTCATGAAGCATCGGAATGGATTAAGGAAAACAAACTAGACAAAAAGAAAATTTACTACTATTCGATACTTTTTAGTCAAGAATTAAATCTAAATGTTTTTGAGCCAAAGACAAATGGAGGTATAATGATCCATTTTGATTACAAATCTCCCTTTGAAATTCCGAATGATTCATATTACTTCTGGGATAGTCAATTTGGGTCAAAGGAAGGGGGAGTTACAATATCTCAATTATTCAACCAGAGAGAATATCAGCTAATAAAGTATTTTGCACCTGACACTGCTACGAATAACTTTAAAATAGATCCTTACGAAATTTTAGTATTTTATAAATACAACCAAAACCACTCCACTTTTAGTGATAATCTCAGGCAATATATAGGTTTTAGGACAGAGAAGGGGATCTTCGACAATGTTTATATCATACAGGATTCCTTTGAAAACAATTCCGAGGACAAACCCTATTCAAGCTTAATTAATACAGAACAGAAACTTACAGGAGAAAAGAGCATCAAGGTAAACAATGACATAGAATTTCTACTGTTTAACGAATTAGACCTTGATCTTACCTCACCCGAATACAAAAAAAATCATCTTACAACACTAAAATTATCGGTCTGGGTTAAACTAAGAGAAATTCAAACTGAAAAGAACCTGATCCACTTTGTGGCGGCCCAAGACAAAAACCCTCTTCTTTATTTCTCAAGAACATCTAATGATCCTGTCGAAACAAACAACGAGTGGATTAACTTAACACTTGACATCCCGCTTAAATACTTTAATAAAGAAGGGAAAATCAAAATTTATATGTGGAATCCAGGCAAAAATTCATTCTATGTTGATGACTTTTCCCTCTCGTTCTATTAAGACTACATTATCGTGGATCCTTTATTGGTGAATAAAATGCCCATCATAACTTTCCAACTGAAACTATAAAATTATCAACAAATACTTGATTATCGCTTCTTTTCCACAGGTATACCTTTACATCATCTGTTGTCTTCTTAATGCATCCCAAACGCATTGATCCACTAACAAAATACCAGCCATTAATTGGCGGGATACTAAAATTAACAGTATAAGTAAGATAATAGCTATTGCTCCCAGCTGAGATCACAAGATTTGCAAGTTTCCTGTCATTTAATTCATTGGATCTTAACCATGCACTAGCCTTCAAACATAGGCCGGTAGTATCAATATCTGCGAAATAGATGCCCGTTTCATTAAGTATCTCTAGAAAATCAAAGTTATCATCAAATTTAAAAAACCTAACTCCTTGAACCGCTCTAACATCTTTACTAACAAGAGTAGAGTTATTCTCAAAATCTAAAACCCTAAGCAAGGTATCCCCTTGATGAAACACTAAACTCAAATTAGCTCCCCTAACCATCTTTTCGATTACTTTGTATTTGTTCCGAATAAAGTCAGATGTCTCATCATGATAATAAATACCCTTAATCGCCTCATCATAATTAGGATGAATCATTTTCTGAAAATAATCATCACTTCGGGGCTTTGACAACCAACTCTCCTTCCAAGTCTCTTCCGTCATAGAGTCATAATGAATAATCGTACTTCGGTATAGCTTCGTCTGATTATAATTAACATGAATTAGAAAAAGAAACACTGGCACCAAAAAAGCTAAGACTATCTTCGATTTATGCAAAACAACAAACAACAAATAACCCATTGGAATTGCAAGTACCCCATAAAGATCAATAAACGCACGATGGCCATACCCAATAAACCACCAACACCACCATGAACTTATAAGGAACAAATTCAAAGTGAAATAAGTCAACACAGGGAGAAACCACCTACGACCATAATTATACAATGCTATTATTCCTAAAAGCGAAAAAATCATTATTGGGGTATAAATCAACCACCCATTCCTAAAACTAAACAAAACCTTCCCAATTTGTGGGTTTAGGAAAAAGAATCCCTCTCCTTTTAAGCCATAGGTCGAAACAAAAAAGCTTCCTGTTTGAACTTTCCAATAAATTAACTGAGGTAGAATAACAAGAAAAAAGAGTCCAATTGCAACATAAAAAGATCTTAACTTAGAAAACAAAGATATCCGGTGACCAAGATCTTTAACACTTTGTACTTGGTAAAATAAAGGAAACACTATGATAAACAAATTTGTAGGCCGGATTAAAACAATAATACCGAAAATCAAAGCTAAAAGATAAAGCCACCTCGCTCTACCCTGCTCAAACCATAAAAGCATAGTATATATAAAGAAAACTCCAAAAGAAAACGAAATAGCATGAGACATTCCTGGTTGGTATATGATATAATTGAGCAGGTTAGTCCCAAACAAGATTAATCCAACCGATAATAATGAAATTAAAAAACCCACAAAAGAGGATAATAGTATAACTAATAAAGCACAAGCCAAAGAGACATAAAAAAGTGAAGCAATTCGAATACCATAATAATATGGCAATGAATAACCATTACTTTCATATCCAAATAACCTTGAATAAAAGTGTGCAGTAAGAAAAAATGGAGAGTTAGCTATGGCTAAGCCCATACCCATCTTTATGACAGGTTTTCCAATAGCTGACTTTATATAAGTGATTTTTCCACTAGGGATATTATTAGTATCATTAACGAAATTAAAATCTAAATCATGATAGATTAGAGCAGAAGGCAAATAGGAATAGTATTCAGATGCATCTGAAACTAATATGTCATTTTCAAGAATAGCTCTCTTATTTACGACAAATAAAGAAAGACTAATAAAAAACAGTGCAAAAAGAATTACCAATCGAGGCCAAAACCCATAACCTTTAGAACGCAAAAAAAATTCATTTAGTCTTAACATATCTATAAACTTTTGCTACAAATAATAATAACTGTTCTCATGCTATTTAACCAGTTAGCTACACATTATTCTCCCAAAGACGACTCGGCTATTAAAAGGTATTAACTATCCTCCAAGCCACTTATTCTTATGTAGAAATCACCAGACAAAAAATCGAATCGAAAATAGCCCATTTCCATCCTAGTTTACTACATATTTCACATTCAAATCATCCATAAAGAAATCTGAGCCATCCTTGTTCCAAAAGTATAGTTTCACCTTGAGTTTCTTACCTTTTAGGCCTGAAGGCAAATCAAACACTTTAAAATCTATCATATTATTCCAAACAGCATTGCCAACTGGTGAGTTATTAAGAGTTTTCAGGCTACTTTTATCATAGATTACATTGTTACCATTTTCATCTGCGACTTCGAAAATCACCTTTGCAAACTCTTTCCCAAAATCAATTACATAAATCTTTGCTGATATACTTAATTCTATAGAAGTTGCCGATGCAGGGATCAACTGATCATCCGTCATAAAACCGAACTCCATCGTCTTTTGTAGATGATATGATTGAAAACCAGATATTGCCCGCTCCTTGCTTAGTTTATCATGATACTGTAGGGTACTATCCTTTTTCTCATAGTCATAAGAAGCCTTATAAACAACTAATGAACTCATCTCTTTTCCTAAATCCATCAGCAGCTTGTTTTCATTACACACGTATTTACTTAATACTTTAAATGCCTCGCGTCCCTCTTTCAGATCAGCCAATTGACTGCTACTACTCTTTTGAGTTAACGTCATGTCAGGATTAAGGCTAAATAATGTATTATCTACTACCAATTGTTCTCTACTTAAAAACTCAGTTACAGAACGATTATTTAACATAAACGGAATCTCATGAATATTCCTGAATTCCTTTGAAGTATCAAGACCATCACCAAGAAAAGCACTCTCATCCGACGAATTTATACCACAGTTATCTCTCAGGTATGCTAACAATGAAGGGACAATATCCCAATGAGAATTAACCGCTTTAAACTCTTGTGCTTGTTTTACTAGCGGACTAAATATTATCAATGGAACATTATACTTATTTAAAAATGACTTTGAAGCACCAAAGTCTGACGAGTGATCACCAGTAATAATGAATATCGTATTCTCATAGCCAGGCTTATTAGAATACATCTCTATAAGATTCTTAATACTATTATCAGTATAATTTACTGCTGAAAAATACCCTTTCCCTGACAACATAATACTGCGAGTCTCTGATGTATTCCTCTCAATTATCTTATCCATTATTTTATCAAACCGTTCGTTCCCATAAAAATCAAATGGATCATGCGTTGATAATGTAAGATAAAAATCCATTCTTGGAGAGTTCCACTCTTTCTCAGTCATTGCGTCTATAGCTTTACTAAACATAACGGCATCATGAAAACCCCACTGATTAAATTCATTTTTAGGAGTCTTCGAAGGGTTTAAAAAGGGATTCTGAAGAACTCGATCAAACCGGTTTCTTTTAATAAAAGCATCCATATCCTGAAACTCTGGATAACCTCCATAGTTAAACGTCAAGGTATATCCATTAGCCTTTAATCGCGACATAATAGTCTCATGCTTTGGCATTGCCTCCCTCAGTTTAAGAAAACCCTCAGTACCAAATGGCAAAGAACCAAGAAGCCCCGGCAAAACGCCAAATGTCCGCTGAGAAGTTGCTAATGTATTAGGCCAATACAGCGAGTGAGTAATTAATGAATCCAAGAATGGCGTTACACCTTTAAATCGTGTATTTGGACCACAAACATCCGATCCAAGACTCTCAACCACGATAAAAACAATGTTAGGCTTCCCTGACGGTTTATTAATATATTTACCTAAAACATCTTGGTATTTATCTGTATGCCAAAATGGGTATTTAAAATTAACGAATTGTTTTTGACTGCCTTTTTTATACCTCTCAAAGGCATTAACCAATGACTGATTCTCAGTACTTAAATTATTGGTAGAATTTAACCACGAATAACAAGAAGAGACAAACAAATACAATTTATTAACACTTCCGGAATAGGTAGTCACATCCTTTGCCTCAGCTGGTTTCTGAACCAACGGAACAGCACTTATTATAAACAACAACCCAGTTCCAAGAACGATCCAACCAACCAGAAAATCTTTAGATCGACCGACAAACTTAATCAACAGAATTAATGTAACTATTACAACTCCAAAAAGCACAAAGTCGCGTATGGAAGGAAACCCACTGCTACCTGCTATTGCAATAGATTCAGAAATAGAATAAGATAAAATTGAGTGGTCAAGTGGAACCCTTGAATAAAGAAAATATCCAACGAGAAGTGTAGAGCCTAAAGCATATAAAACTATAAAAATGTAATTCAAGGCTACCCCTACCCTCCTATTAATCAGTGAAACTAGCTGAAATGACAGATACCAAAAGAATGCCAGAACAACAATCACTGATATATCATAAAACAAAATCACTGATAAATAATCAACGAAATCTACCGCAACGAGGGCTCCTTCGAGTTTTCCAAAAACAAACTCAACAAGGCGCATTAAATAATGGAAAAGAACCAGTATCCAAAAGAATCTTAACCAACTCAGATTGAAGTCCCTCACTTGTGAAATCACCTTACTCCAAAATCCTAAACGTGATATACCGGCATTTAATGTTTTAACTCCAGAGCTAAAATAGTCCATCAATTGCTTTACTCCAACTGATATAATTAAAACGACTATAAAATATACCAGAGAGATTATCAATGTATATCCAGGATTTGTATACTTATTTGCAAGATTAACAAACGGATACCTAAGAAAACCATGTATCGCAAATAGATACATTGATAAACCTCCAACATATACGAGAAAACGCCCATATTTAGCATTATCTTGTGCCTTTAGCCCGCTACGCCATAAGAGCATCAGCATAAATACTGAAACCCCGATAAAACTAAAAGGCCAAATTACACCAACATAATTACCACCATAAATTAAAGCAACAGCAACTATCAGTGCCCAACCAGGTATTCTTATTGTAGAGCGCGAAGCCAACCACATCCCTAATAGAAACTCAGGCAGATGACCAAAAACGGTCGCCATTATATTAAGATTTAGTCGCCCAATCAGAGGTGTACCAACATAAATCAAGAGATATGATAATACTCCCAAAACTAAAATACCTCTATCCTTAAAACGATCAAGAACCCAGTATAAGACAGGGAACACCAGATAAAACTGAAAAATTAAACCAAAAAACCACCAAGGACCATTTATAGCAAACAACTGTCCCGGCACAAATGAATTTATCATTAAAACATAGAACCCCATAGACCTGAACCACTCTGCTCCAGGTATTACTTTATCAGCATAGAAAGTAAAAAACAAAGCGGTAAGAAAAGACACAAACAACAGTGAATAGATCTTCCGCATGCGGCTGGAGAGGCTAAATTGAGTCCATGTCTTTCCACCTTGCACCATTTGTCTTACAAGACCATATCCACTAAGCACTATAAAGATTTGTACCCCATAATGTCCAAAAAATGAGAATAAAATATTTATCAGTTCGAATGGGGAAGCACCTAACAACTTTCCAATGGAATGAACTCTTGAAAGTGAAAAATCAAACTCATTTTCACCAGTATTCGGGGCAACCCAATGAAAGTAATTATGAAAAACTATCATTAAGATTCCAATACCCTTCAAATAGTTTGTCCCAACTGGCAACAGCGTTTCAAATGTAACCCCGTCTTTAAAAAATCTACTGATAACTATAAATATTTTCTTCATTCTCTTCAAGTTAATCTTGCAACAAAATCGCTAGAGTCTATTTTATTTGGTTAAAGTAATCCTATAATCTTTCACGAATATTTATAGAAAGGTCATCGTACCACATAGTTGCCTTAGAATTATTCCAAAAATAGATTTTAAGGGCACCTCCTCCTTCACTGTTCAATAATTCTGTGTCAATTTTCATTATGAAGCTCATAGGAACCCACTTATTTAACGGGGGATTACTTCCAGATGGTAGTTTCATCCGTTCCGATTTATAGAAGACTGATTTCCCATCTTTCCCATCAATATTATAAACAATGAGGGGAGCTTTCCCGCCGGGAGCCTCATCCAATTTGACCATGACATTAACTCTTACGGAGAGCTGGAATTAATGCTTGCGCACTATCTCCCGAAAAGCTATACTCACTCGTCATATGGTTATTATAATTCTTTGGCGATCCACTTTCAAAATCAATATACCTTGACACGAAGGTCTTACAAAATGAACTATTCTGAAAACTGACAGATGGCATAAGTGCATTATAATCGCTGACAAACTTAGTCAGCATTATCAAATCTTTTTGGCCTTTTACCATCTTTGCTAATGACTCAGCCTCCTCAATTGGAGTAGATAAGCCACTCTCTTCAAGCTGATATAACTGTTCATCATCAACTATTCTTCGACCTTCCATATAGTAACACTCTTCAGATGTATGCCCTATCAGTAACGATATACTCTTTGTCCTTGGGACACCTGATGAATTTACAACACGACCCATCCAATGATTATCTGAAGCAACATTAACCCCGAAATTGGTTTCAAGAAGCCTCTCAAGGGTCGGAATAACATCAACCGTTGTAGTTACACTTTTAATCTTTGTTGGGCTTTTTATTAATGGAGACCATATTACACAGGGAACATGAAACTTATCGACTAAATCAAATGATCGCCCTTCATCGCCCTTTCCTGTACCCACTATTACGAAGATAGTTCTATTAAAGGCCTTGTTGAATCTATAACTTTCGATTAACTCTCGAAGAATTCTATCGGTACCTGTCGTAGAGCTTAATATTTCAGGGTAATCTCTCAACTCTGCTTTAAATAGCGGAGCAACGAACTTTTTCCCATCCAGATTCAACGTACTTGAACCAGATTGTTTCGCCAAACTACTTCCGATAAGCACCAAGTCAAGAGTGGGCTGATTTAATAAGGTAGATGACTTAATAGCATTTATACCATTAGCCATTGGGGATAACTGACCCTCGGAATTAACAATATTATCAACCTTCCCCGTTCTTAAATACATAGAAAGTTCCCTTCCAACCGGATACCCTAAATTCAAAACCCTTGATTTGTATCCAATACTTCCTAGTCTTGAAAATAAACTTTGATAATCAGGTAGATTCTCACCTTTTATAAGGAATCCATCCTCAGGAACGATAATTGAAGAGAAAAGTGAAGCTATAAACTCCTGTCGATCTAAAGTTACTGAGTACGCTTTAGGGAAATCAACACCTTGATTTGTCAGAGAATCTAAATAGGGAGTCAATGATACTTTTAATGCATTCAACCCGGAAAAATCAGAGGTAAGGCCATCGCAAACTACAAATACAATATTGGGAGAAATTGTATCCTGAACGAAACAGTGCGATACTCCCTTGTTAGATTCATTACTCTTCCAAAAAGGAAAAGAATTTGAGACCCACCCCATTGAAGGATTCACATCATGGTATCTATTCACTGCCTCATAAAATGCTTTATCATCTAGCTGACCAATTTTATTTGGATATGTTTTAAAATAGGATAAGAAACCGTTGCCAATCCGACTCTCAGTAAAAACCTTCCCTTGAGGAGTTAACAATATCCCATCAGTTGTTCCAAATGTTAAGCCAGATAAGTATATCAGTCCTGACAACAACAATAGAGAAGATACTAATTTATATGGAATTCTGACTTTCACACGACTATAGGCCATTACCACCCCGAAACAGATAAATAAAATAATAAAATAAGATCCCGGTGAAGCTTGTATCGCAGTTTCAAGCCTGCTAAAAATAAACTTACTATCACCAAAGAACAAGACCCAAGACTCCATCCCACTGAATGAGTACCATGATGAAACCAATAAAGCAAAGAGACTTAAAAGTAAAACAGCAGTCCTTGAGAAAGCAACGGCAGCAAAATCAGAGAATTGAAAGATGATCCTAAAAACAAAAAAACCAAACAGGAACCACCATGACCAAAAAACAAGATCATTTCCAATACCTTGTAATAAAGCTACACCCCAAAACTGAGGCAACCTTGTCTCAGGATAAAATAGAAATAGATCACTAAGTCTGATTAGAAACAACACAAACAGCATCAATAATGCTTCGCGCCCCCAATGCTGCATAGCTTCTCTACTAAAGACCCTATTTAACAAAGCGAATACCTTACTCTTCTTTAAATCAATTTTATCAAAAGTGGAACCTGTACTAACTAATGCTAACCCAATGAAACCACTTAGAACAAGAATCATCAGATACAGCAGTAATCTATTTTCCTCAAGGTGACCAAGATGTAAGGCATACATAAAGAATGGCACCATTATCACAAGAGCTAATAAACTCCCAGCAATATTTACAAGTAAATTCCTGTATATAACCCCTCCCTCGTTATCCTTAAGAAATGGAAACAGTATCATAGGAAATGAAAAAAACCATAGAAATCTGGTGCACTCCAAAAACGGAGTCGAAACAAATAATACGAGCCCAATCAACGAGATTATAACTCTAAATCGATTAGATAAATTAAGTGTGCTCCATATTCCTAAAGCAAACATGGGTATATATCCTAGAAATAAAGTATAAATACGCATCCCGGATAGTAACAGATCGTCACGCAAAACAAGATAGAAAGAATATGCAAAAACGATAGGAATCAATAGAGGTAACCCATTAGCTCCTGAAGCGATCCGCCTTAAGAATGGATAAAAAATCAAGAGTTGAACAAAGACTGAAAACAAATAGAAAAAGCCTCCATTTAGGTCTGCTTCATGAGGCACAAAAACAAAGACAAAGAAGAACAACCTAAAGAACCTATCACCCTCAAACAGCGTAGCTGTAGGGCCAAATGTAATAAAGGTAGTTACTGCAAATAAAAAAAGACCTATTAACCAAAGTCCTAAAAACTGCTTAAAGATTGTTACGGCTACATCACAAGATTTGGCTGATGAACCTTTCTGGTATAACGAAATCAACCTTCCAGATCCAAAGAAAAGCAAGGAAAATCCTAGCCCGCATAACAAAAGTAACAACCATTCACTCCAATGTGAGTCTGAAAATGACAATGTCCCATACTCCATTCCGCCGCCAAAATAACTTAATTGGCTATAAGAAAGGATACTATTCTCTTCTAAAAACACACCCGATGTGATTAGAAAGATATAGGTATAGGTGATAATAAAGATAAGTAGAGAGAGTATCGCTAGTTTTATATCGAGCTTTTTATTCATGAATGTTATTCTATTTTGCCTCCGTTGTGTGAATCTGCCTGGAGAACTTTAATAATCTACCTCTTCTGAGAATCTCAAATAAATCACTTAGGAAGAATCTTATCTGGTCAAAGAAGAAAGCCGATAATACGATTAAACAACATGCCTTCCTTTAGCTAAATATCACCCGCTCATCTAAATATCAACAGCTTGACATCTAAAGCATTCGCCAACTGTATATCAACTTGATTAATCTGGTAATATTCAAAAGGGTAGGCGAATTTACAAAAAATTAAAACTTATTGTTTAATAAAAAACGGGCAGGTAGTAAACTAAAGATAAGACCTCAGAACGATGTATGGAATCTAAAAGTACGAAACCTTTAGAGAAAAAAAAACAGCAGGCAAATGTAACCTGCTGTCCTAATGAATGTTTCTAATTCCTAGAATTCATCTTCATACGTTTTGTCATTCGTCTCATCTTCTGCACCTGAACAATTCAGGTCATAAGGTAATGGACGGGATGGTCTTGTAAATTCACCCTTCGAAATGTTTAAGGTTGGATCGTTATAAACACTTTGCATGTAGTAAGCCCAAATAGGAAGTGCCATACTAGCACCTTGACCAAGGGTTATGCTTCTAAAATGGATACTTCTCAATTCGCCACCCACCCAAACTCCGGTGGTTACATCAGGAGTAATCCCAATAAACCAACCATCACTCTGGTTCTGTGTGGTTCCCGTTTTACCGGCAATTGGGTAATTTAGACCAAAACGATATCTTATTCGAGCACCGGTACCACTGGTAACAACACCTTTCATCAACTCTAACATCAGATAGGCGGTCTCTTCATTCATGGCTTCTTCTCTTTTTGCCACAAATCGTTCAACCACATTCCCATTTTTATCTTCAATACGTTGAACAATATTTGGTTCAACAAAGACACCTTTATTGGCAAACGTATTAAATGCTCCCGTCATCTCGTATAATGATATTTCCGGGGTACCCAAACAGATACTTGGAACGGCGGGGATATCGGCGGTGATTCCCATCTTACGTGCGATTTTGATTACGGCTTCCGGACTGTATCGCTTCATTAGATAAGCTGAGATATAGTTAACCGAATTAGCCAAGGCCCATTTAAGTGTCACCATCTGACCTTCTCTGGCATCATCAGAGTTTTCGGGACTCCAGATTGTACCATCAGGCATATCAAAGGCTACAGGTATATTAGGCACCTGAGTACAAGGAGAGAACTCGCCCTCCTGCATGGCTAAAGTATATAAGAACGGTTTAAACGTTGAACCAACTTGCCTTTTAGACATCTTAACATGATCGTACTGGAAGTATTTATAGTCTATTCCACCAACATAGGCTTTAACAGCACCAGTAGTTGTCTCCATTGACATTAAACCGGCATGCAAATAGAAAAAACTATAACGAAGTGAGTCCCAAGGCGTCATTATCGTATCAATTTCTCCTCTATAAGAGAAAACGGTCATTGGAACTGGAGTGCGGAATGCTTTAAAGATACTATCACGTGATACACCGGCTCTCTTCATTCGACCATAACGATCCGAACGCTTCATAGCATCTTCCATGATCTTCTTAATATCAGAATCGGCTAAATCACGACTAAATGGGGCATTTTTAACCCCTTTCCAATGCTTGAAGAAAGCAGGCTGAAGACTCTCTCCCATATGCTTACGAACTGCCTTTTCAGCATATTCTTGCATTCTACTATCTATACTGGTATAGATTTTAAGTCCGTCTTTATACAGATTATACGGAGAGCCATCACTCTTAAAATGCGTGTTAGCCCACTCTTTAAGTTCAAGTCGAAGCAATTCGCGTAAGTAGGTAGCCAGACCTTGGGTATGATCCATCTTGCCATACTTTGACATATTAAGCGGTGTAGCCTGTAGAGAGTCTCTTTTCGCTTCGTCAATGTATCCATACCTCTCCATTTGAGAGAAGACTAAATTACGTCTCTCCTTTGCCCTCTCCGGATGACGGATTGGACTATACCATGAGGGGGCATTCAGAATTGCAACTAAAAGGGCAGATTCTTCAGGATTTAACTCATGTGGATATTTCCCAAAGTAGGTCTGAGCGGCGGACTTTATTCCATAAGCTTGACTACCGAAATCGACGGTATTCAGATACATAGCCAGTAATTCATCCTTACTATAGTTACGTTCCAGCTTTACTGCGGTGACCCACTCTTTAAATTTCCTTAAGACCAGAGAGAAAAAGTTAAGGTTTTCACCACGTGGGTACAAATTCTTGGCAAGCTGTTGTGTCAAAGTAGATCCACCACCTTTACTACCACCAGTAACCAAACCTGAGGCAACTCTGATTACCGCACGCATATCAATACCGGGATGCTTATAAAAACGAGCATCTTCAGTAGCAACTAACGCCTCAATTAAAGAAGGAGAGAGTTCACTATAGTGTATATTAGAGCGATTCTCAATATAGTAAGTCCCAAGTACCTTACCATCTGCAGAGATAATTTCAGAAGCCTGATTACTTCTAGGGTTCTCCAGCTCCTCAAATGAGGGCATATCACCCAATAACCCAGCAGAAATTGCAGTAAAGAAAATGACGATAAAAACTATAAAACCAATGTAATAATGCCATAAACGGCGAATATTCAACGAGATATCCTCAGGATAAGAGCCGTCATTCTTAAACCAGTCCTTTGTTCTTTCCCAAAGATTCATCTCACTATTATTTTTTTTTGCCATAGCGCCAAACAATTTTCACCCCCGATTAATTATCGGTATTGGTCTTTTGAATTTTGATACCTATATCATGAATCCCTTTTAAGGCCTCATCACGCATACCATGCTTCATAATAAAACGATAAGTGCCGTTCATAGGAAAGAGCACATTATGTTTTACCAAGAAACTACTATATTTCAAACTCCCAAAACCCTCACCGAGCCATTTGCCATCAGTAGAGGCCAAAGTGAGCTCAAGAGTATCACGAATCATCCGTCCATCAGGGAAACGCGTATCCATAAAAATAAACATATTACTGTATGGGTAGTTTGACTCATTCCTTGCAGTCAATATAAAATCAACAGGTATCAGCGAGTCTTTTACAAGGTAAGAAAAGCCAACCGTATCGTCTATCTTCCATCCTAAAGGATCAACAGAAGCCGACTGCTCAGTAAGAATACTATCTTCACATGAACTAAGAAATAAAACCGGAAGAATAATAAAAATAAGCCCTAATAAACGAGTCTTCATAACAATGAGATTGTAAGTAAAACCGATAGAACCCGGTAATTATTGTTTATCCTGTTTATTATCTTTTGATCCCTTCTCAATCTGTGGTTTGGGTCGTACAGGTGAAGGAGAAGGTTTTGTCTCAACATTTACATCAAATGTCTCCAAATCATCGGGAATCTCATTTCGCTTGTTTCTTTTGATGATCTCCTTTACTACATCTAGATCAAGTGCCACAAAAGTCCCAGGAGCTTCAAGATAATTAAACCAAAGAAGCCTTTTGAAGACATCTATCTTATTACAGTTTGCCAAGCCTTTTCTAGTCTTTAAGACAATATCTCCGGTGGGAAACTCCTTCATTGCATCGACATAGGCATCGACCTCATAATTAAGGCAACATTTAAGTTTTCCACATTGGCCAGCAAGCTTTTGAGGATTTGAAGAGAGCTGCTGAACTCTGGCTGCATGAGTTGACACCGATCTGAATCTGGTAAGCCATGTCGAGCAACAAAGCTCTCGCCCACAACTTCCTAATCCACCAACTCTGGCAGCTTCCTGTCTAATGCCAATCTGCTTCATCTCGATCCTAACCTTAAACTGCTCGGCTA
The DNA here is from genome assembly GCA_021286705.1 of Sphingobacteriia bacterium. Lineage (GTDB taxonomy): Bacteria > Bacteroidota > Bacteroidia > Bacteroidales > TTA-H9 > JAJTBW01. The sequence continues at coordinate 985 of JAJTBW010000025.1, read as the reverse complement.
GAACTTTAATCAACTCACGAAAATCAACTCGCTCATCGGCAGTGTAGTAGAAGGTGGCTTTTGTTCCATCTCCCTGAAACTCGATGTCATTAACTTTCATATCTAACGTTAGATCGCTTGCAATCTGACGTGTCTTAACCAAAGCTTCTCTTTCACGAGAAACAGACGAGACCCACTTCTCAATATCTGCAGGACGTGCTTTTCGATATATCTTTCGGATACTCTCATCAGTTGTTGTTACCTTTCGTGCCTCCATCTGAAGCCGAGCTGACTCTCCAATTAACGAAACAATACCGATATCATGGCCAGGAGTGGATTCAACGGCAACTATATCACCAAGTTCAATATCTAATTCTGGTGGAATTTTAAAGAATGCTTTCTTGCTATTTTTAAATCGAACTTCACAACAATCAAACATTATATGCCCGGGCGGTACAGGTATGGATTCCATATAATTAACATCTGCCAACTTACTGCATCCATGACAATAATGCTGCGCCTTACTTGAATCTGTTGTCGGTTCATGACGACATCCACGTGAAAAGAATGGGTTACTATAATCAGCCTGAGGATTACTCATTGGTATATATAGGGGTAATTATTTGTAAATCTATCTGCATACGATAACCTACAAATATACGGCATTACATTGATTCCTACACCTCTTTTCTTAACTCTGCCCCCTCTTAGCTTTCTAAATCTTCTAAGTTTCACTTATTCCAACTTATAAAACATGACTGATTCTACCTTATGTTCAAAAACCATCCTTTTCAAGCTAGGGAGTAAATTAGTAATGAAGGCACCCTGCTTCCCTGCTTCCCCGCTTCTCCGCTTCCCTGCTTCCCCGCTTCCCTCTATTCTCAACATCTCCTCAACATCCTCTCAATATCCTCTAAATACCCCCTCTATATCCTCTACCTATAGTGTTCTTATCTTACACGAGTTTACAGGGAGAGGATAGGGAGAGGATAGGGAGAGGATAGGG
>JAJTBW010000232.1 GCA_021286705.1 Sphingobacteriia bacterium | reverse complement strand
TATTTGGGGCTGGCAAGAGAAATTTGGAAGGGATGGGCGGTTAAAAAGAAAGAATTATCAGTATCTTTAAGTCTTTGTCATGTGAGTAGTAACAAAAATCTCTTCTTTTACCAGATTATTTGATGAAGTGTTCTGGCCTTTTATTTAGGGTGTCCCTGTGTCGAAGTCAGGAAGAAGTGTAAATGTGCGAGGCGATATTCGATGAGATGTTATATTAGTTAAGTTTGCCCCTGTTTTGTAACTTTGCGTTAAGACTGCTTTGCAGTAGGGTCGGTCTGTTAATCTTAATAGAAGAAATAATGGATTTTAGTTCTCTTGAAAATAAGAAAAGATGGCAACGCTTGATGGAGAAGATGCGTACGAAGTACCGTCTGGTCATCATGAACCATGATACTTATGAGCAAAAGATTTCGATAAGGCTAACCCGATGGAATGTCTTTATTATTCTTGGTGCTATCTCGATTATTTTAATTTTCGTAACATCATATTTAATTGCTTTTACTCCACTGCGAGAGTATATTCCAGGATATGCTTCAGTAAATTTATCGAGAGAGGTTTATGAACTTCAATTAAGAAGTGATTCGATTGAGCGTGAAATAGAGGCTCGTGATTTAATGCTGAATAATATTAGAAGTCTGTTTACAGGAACTCCAATTGTTACAGGTCTTAAAGATACTGTTCATACGGCGGCTGTGAGTTATAAGGATATTCGGGATTCAAGATCGTCGGAAGATTCGGCCTTGCGTAAATTGGTTGAGCAGTCTGACAAGTTCAGTTTACGCCCAATGGCAATAACTCCTAATGGTTCATTGGCAACGCTATCGTTATTCAGTCCGGTAAAAGGAGTTGTAGTGGCAAAATTCAATGCTGCAACAGGCCATTATGGAATAGATATAGCCACTGCGAAGAATGAATCAGTTAAGGCAGCACGCGACGGTAGTGTCATTTTTGCTGGTTGGAGTGTGGAAGCAGGATATGTAATAATTATTCAACATACAGTTAATCAATTGACTGTTTATAAACACAATTCGGCACTTTTAAAGAAACAGGGAGATCTTGTTAAGGCTGGTGATCCAGTGGCAATTGTAGGGAACTCAGGAGAGTATACTTCTGGCCCTCATTTGCATTTTGAATTGTGGAACAATGGTGCCCCGGTTGATCCGGAGCAGTTTATTCAATTTTAAGAATATGCCTAAACATCTGGCCATTCTAGGATCCACGGGTTCTATTGGTACGCAAGCCCTTGAGGTGGTGCGTCAGCATCCTGATAGATTTGTAGTGGAGGTCTTAACCGCCCGTGACTCGGTAGATCTTCTTATTAAACAAGCCATAGAATTTAAACCGAATGCTGTAGTTATAAGTAATGAATTGCATTACCGGAAATTAAGAGACGCCTTAGATCGGCATGATATAAAGGTATTTGCCGGAGAACAAAGTGTTGCCGATGTTGTGACGTTTGAAACGGTAGATATGGTTTTGACCGCTCTTGTAGGATATGCTGGCCTTCTTCCTACTTTAAAAGCTATTCAACATGGTAAGCACATCGCTCTGGCCAATAAAGAGACGTTGGTTGTGGCAGGCGCATTGGTAACAGAGGCTGCTTATCGAAATAAGGTCATGCTTTTACCAGTTGATTCAGAACACTCTGCGATATTTCAATGTCTGGCTGGTGAACGAGTGAACAAACCTGTAAAGTTGATACTAACCGGTAGTGGGGGGCCCTTTAGAACCTTTACTGATGAAATGTTTGAAAGTATTACTCCGGAGATGGCTCTCAAGCATCCAACCTGGCAGATGGGGCCAAAGATCACGATCGATTCGGCCTCGTTGATGAATAAAGGACTCGAAGTGATTGAGGCTCATTGGCTTTTCTCTATACCAGCCAAAGATATTCAGGTAGTTATTCACCCGCAGAGTATAGTGCATTCTGCTGTAGAGTTTACCGATGGGTCGGTTAAAGCTCAGTTAGGATTACCAGATATGAGATTACCGATTCGGTATGCGCTCTCTTATCCCGAAAGGTTAGTTTCGCCAGATCCAAGGTTTGATTTCTTTAATTATTCTTCATTGACTTTCGAGAAGCCTGATACAGTTAAATTTCGTAATCTTGCACTGGCTTTTAATGCAATTAATCAGGGTGGTAACATGCCTTGCATCTTAAACGCTGCCAATGAAGTTGCAGTTAAGAGCTTTTTACAAGGGAAAATTGGCTTTTTTGCGATGTCAGATCTAATAGAAGATTGTATGCAGCGAGTGTCGTTTATGGCTAAGCCTGACTTAGATCAGATTATTGAGACTGATAAGGCAACACGTCAATTGGCTGAATCTCTACTGAGTAAAAACTAGAGACAACATTCTTTATAAACAATTGTTGATTATAAAAATAACAACCAATATTTCTGTATGAATATAGTTATCATGGTGGCCCAGTTGATTCTTGGCCTCTCAATTTTAGTGGTGCTTCATGAGTTAGGTCATTTTTTGGCCGCAAGAGCTTTTGGTATTCGTGTTGAGAAATTTTATCTGTTTTTTGATGCCTGGAATTTTAAACTCTTTAGTTTTAAGATTGGAGAAACAGAGTACGGTATGGGCTGGCTTCCATTAGGTGGCTATGTGAAAATAGCTGGTATGATTGATGAGTCAATGGATAAAGAACAGCTAAGCAAACCTGTTGAGCCATGGGAATTTCGTGCTAAACCAGCATGGCAAAGACTTATTGTTATGATTGGTGGTGTTACTGTTAATCTGGTTTTAGGTATCCTTGTCTTTGCTTTTATTCTGCTTCAATATGAAAAGGAATACTTACCCATTTCACAAGTCAATAAAGATGGTGTTTATGCTTCGGTAGCGGGTACTGATGCAGGGTTTAAGACTGGTGATAAAATCATTGCAATAAATGGAGAGGAAATTGTCCGATTCAAAGATGTTCAATCTCTTCGTAATCTATTTGGCTCAGTCTATTCTGTTGAAAGGGATGGTCAGAAGTTAGATGTCACTATTTCTGATGATTTTTATAAGACAGAAGCAAAGAGTGTTCGTAACCGATTCTTAGATGCATCAAATTTCGCTCCCATTATTGATAGCGTTATTCCTGGGTTCCCTGCTCAAAAGGCTGGGTTGCTTAAAAAAGACCATCTCTTGACCCTTAATGGTACTCCAATCTCTTCCTATGGTGCTTTCAGAGACTCGATAATCGCAAGGGCTGGAGATACTGTAAGATTGGCTGTGTTGAGAGATGGCGATACAACTATTCTTAAAATTGCTAATGATTCAATGGGCTTTATCGGAATCACGGCGAAAATCCCATACACTGGTGAAAAATATACAGTCGGCAGTGCTTTGAGATTTGGCTTTAACGATGCTATGGATATGCTTGTTATTAATGTTAAAGGACTTGGAAAGGTATTTAGTGGAAAAGAAAAGGCTACTGAAAGCATTCAAGGCCCCATAGGGATTGCTCGTATCTACGGAAGTCAATGGGTATGGTCTAAGTTTTGGTATATTACAGGTTTACTATCATTAGTCCTTGCTTTTATGAATATTCTTCCCATTCCTGCACTAGACGGAGGACACGTAGTCTTCCTTTTCTGGGAGATTATTACAGGTAAGAAACCAAGTGATAAATTCCTTGAGTATGCGCAAATTGTTGGTATGGTTATTCTATTTGGAATAATGGCCTTTGCCTTTGGTAACGATATTCTCAAATTATTCAGATAGTAGTTAAATTATACATGAAAGGTTGATATACTGATAACGACCAGTTAAAATAGTTTATCCTCCTGCTGTTTTAAGTTTGTTTTATATAAAGATCCGACGCCAATGAACATGTTTTCTGAATATACAAGAACAGCCAACGAGTTGACTGAACTTATCGATAAGTTAAAATCTGAGATCGTGCCTTCTGTTGAAGATTATAAGTTAGCACTCTCTTGTATTGACTTAACCACTTTAAACGGGAATGATACGCACGCTAAAGTCGAAGCCTTGTGTAATCAGGCTATTGATTTGAATCAACCTGATAAAGGCTTACCGGGTGTTGCAGCTGTATGTGTCTATCCTCCATTTGTCTCAACTGCCAAGAGATTATTAGAGGGGACAGATATTCAAGTTGCCGCCGTAGCTGGAGCTTTCCCTTCAGGGCAATCTCCTCTATTTGTTAAGTTAGCTGAGGTTGCCTATACAGCAGAAGAGGGTGCTGACGAAATAGATATGGTGCTTTCTCGAGGCACCTTCCTGGAACAACGTTATGCTGAAGTTAGGGGAGAGGTAGAATCGATAAGAATCGCTTGTGGAGATGCTCATCTGAAAGTCATTCTGGAGACTGGTGAACTTGGTTCCATTGAGAACATCAGAAAGGCTTCAGAACTCTCTATTCAGGGTGGAGCTCACTTTATTAAAACTTCCACAGGGAAAATCAATCCTGCAGCAACTCCGGAGGCCATGTGGATCATGTGCGAGACCATCCTTGACTATTATCAAACTACAGGACGAAAAATCGGCATCAAACCTGCTGGTGGTATCGTTACTCCCGACGATGCTTTGTTATATCTTAATATTGTTCGCGAGATTCTTGGCAAGGAATGGCTCACTCCTGGATTATTTAGAATAGGTGCCAGTAGACTAGCTAATAATTTGGCGGAAAAGATATTGGGAGAGTAATAATTATATATAAGTATCCAACTATGACTAAATAGTCATAGTCATTGATTTCTGGTACTTATTGGGACTTTCTTTGTGATTTATTTGAAACAATTTATAACTATGAAAAGAGTACTTGGTTTTTTCGTTTTAGCTTCAATGCTGTTTTTTAGTGGCTGTGAAGAGGATGATAGTGATGTCAATGTAGATGATCGTACTGATTTTGTAGGGACATGGACTTGTACTGAGACACCTGCTAAGTCTACGGATAATACTTATACCGTTAGTATAACAAAAGATACTGAGGTTAGTAATCGTGTTATCCTTTCTAACTTCTTCCAATTAGGCCAGGATGTGACCCCTTATG
>JAJTBW010000024.1 GCA_021286705.1 Sphingobacteriia bacterium | reverse complement strand
CTATCCTCTCCCTACCCTCTCCCTATCCTCTCCCTATCCTCTCCCTATAAACTCGGTTAAGATTCGAATATAATAGGTAGGGGAAATAGAGAGGATATAGAGAGGAACTAGAGGGGATGTTGAGGAGATGTTGAGGAGATGTTGAGGAGATGTTGTGAGATGAACAGGACGAATAAAAGTTATAAGAGAGTCATAAGAAAACATAAGAGAACATAAGAGAGTCATAAGAGAGATATAAGAGGGATATAAGAGGGATGCTTTAGAAATACTGAATATCAGATTGTTGGAAGTGTGACTATTTGAGGCTGGCAGGCGAAATTTGGAAGGGATGGGCGGTTAGATTGTCAATAGATCAGTATCAGCCTATTTGCCGACCAATCTAATAGTACAAAAAAAAAGAGACTGTCTTATCAATTGACAAAGACAGTCCCTTCGAGTCATGTTCCAAACAACTGATTAGATCTCTTCGGCCTGACGCAGTTGCTGAATGTAAATGGCTTTTAGCTTTTGCTCACGAGCTACAACTGAAGGCTTGGTGAATTTTTGACGTGCACGTAGTTCACGAACAACACCGGTTTTCTCAAATTTTCTTTTGAGTTTCTTCAAGGCTCTGTCAATGCTTTCGCCTTCTTTTACTGGAACAATGATCATAAGAATACCTCTTTCTTTGATTAGTTAATAAATGAGGCACAAAGATATAGCTTTTTTCCAAATCAAATAGTGCTTATAAAACTTCCATTTTATGGAATCATTTACTAATTCAAGATATGTGCAAAGATTACACCAGAACAAGAAAAAGTAAGTAAAATGACTATTTATCAGGCACATAACCTAAATTCTGTAATCTATAGCACAATAAATATGCGACTTAGCACAAAAAATGTTAGTAACAGGGGGGTTACCTTTGGCCAAAATTCGGCACTAATGAATATCCTCGCTTAATTTCATAGGCGGAATAACAAATAATGGCCTTGATGAGAAAAATCAAGAGACCGGATTTCGAGAAAAAAACTTTTTAAAATAGAACAAAACAGACACGCAATGAAAAAATTTTTTACAAAAACGATTCTGGCCGTGCTTTTCCTGTCAATGACTTCAGGAATATCAGCACAGACTTCAATGCAAGGTACTGTGCTGTATCACAAAAACCCAGCAAAACCTATACCCAGTGTTCAAGTTACTTTATCAACTCCGAATGGTAATGTCGTAGCCTCTACAACTACAAATGGATTAGGACAGTTTGTTTTTACTAACATTCCACAGGGAACGTACAAACTTTCATCAGAAACCACAATACCAGCTGGTGGCATCAACTTGACAGACTCATATATGTTAATGATGTATCTCCTTGGATTTAACAATCTTACCCCAATTCAAGCAATTGCCGCAGATGTAGACGGCAATGGACAGGTTACCTGGAATGACTATTTTACAATTATAATTGGTTGGTTCCTTCAAGGATATCCCTTCCCAAGTGGCGATTGGCAATTCATAGATGAAATGGTAACATTCACCGGTACCTTAAAAGATGGCTCAAAAACCATCACAGGAACCTCCTCTGGTGACTTAAACGGCTCCTATGTCCCAAATATTACCAAAGACGCACAAACAACCGTGTCATTAAATAATCAACTGACAAGTTCAACTAACCAAGCAAACATCAACATAGCCTCTTCACAGGAGTTGACAGGCTTCGGATTGGTACTTTCTTTTGATAACCTGCAACAAGTTCCTACCAATGTAACCTCAACACTTAAAGGTTTCAACTACTCAATCAATGAAAACAGTGTCAGAGTCGCATGGATTGCCGAAGATGGCAAACCTATCAATTTTGAAAAAGGCAAAACACTCTTTACACTTGAAGGTGGCCAATTCAACGAAAAGTCTATTTCAGTACTTCCTGAAAGTCATGCCATCTCAACGAATGGAGAAATCTTACCACAATTTGGTATAGATATGGCAAAACCAAACTTTACAAACTGCACAATATATCCAAATCCGACTAGCAACTTACTAAACATCAACTTTACGGCCGCAGAAAATCAACAGTACTCTGTATCAATCCTCGGACAAGATGGATCTCAAGTGATGACTACAGATTACATGTCAACTATCGATGGAATTCAGCATATCTCCATCGATGTTGCAAGATTAGCTGCCGGGAACTACTATTATTCCATTCGCAACAGCTATTCAAATCAACCCATTTTTTCGGGTAAATTCCAAATTATCAGGTAAAAACCCAGTGTAACTAAATCAGACGGTTCTGATGGCATTTTTCTTGATGCATCAGAACCGTTTTTATTTATTTAAGTTCCTTTGTAAACTATTTTCGTGTAATTTTGAAGACTTAGTTCAAGACCTGTTAATTGAGTTCCATCTGAACAAATAATTACTCGAAGTGATTAAGAATTACATCTTGCGGAATAACATACATCTCTTTCTTTTTTTAGGAGTAATCCTTTCTATTTCCATGGGCTTGTTCTTAAATGCCCAACAAAATCAAACCAACAAATCTGGCGAATCATTTCTAAAAACTGCTCAACAATATGAAGCTAATGATAAAAATGATAGTGCTTTAATCTATTATACAAAGGCAATTGAAGCATTTAAAAAGAACTTATCTTGGCCAGCCGTAGCAAAAGCACAAGTAAAAAAAGCTAATATTCTTAAAAACCTGCGCCGTGTTGACGATGCCCTATTTCTCCTGAAAGAGACTGATTCACTTTGTAAAGTAAGAGCTATAAACGACATCGGACTAAAAGGTGACTCAAAGCATATTGAGGGGGCGATAGCCCTGATGAAGGGTAATCCAAAATCAGCCATCTCTCTGTTTAATGCCTCGCTGGAATATAAAATTAAAGCTTATGGAAACTCTGATACTAATGCGTCTGTTACCTATAATAATTTAGGCCTTTGTTATCTGGCAATTGAAAAATTTGATCTGGCTACTAAGAATATTGAATTAGCCATAAAAACCATTGAGAAAAAGAAAAAAGGAAAGCTTGTCCTTCTTGCAAAATACAGAGAAAACCTTGGTATCGTAGCCAATCAAATGGGAGACTACCAACTTGCAAGCTCATATTTTAAAGAATCTTTAAGACTAAAAAAGTCAGGGAATGCAGATACCCTCAACCTTGCTGGCTCCTATGCGAATTTAGGAAGTCTCCATATAAACTATTCCAACTACGACAGTGCCTTAATTGCTTTAACGAAAGCTGAGGAGTTGTATAGTCTAGTGAACAAGAGCGACTATACTGATTTAGATGCTGTATATAATATGAAGGGGAATATTTTTAGTGTGAAGTATGATTATGAGAAGGCATTGGCATATTATAACAAGACTTTACTATTACTTAAGAAAAAAAATCCGAACCATCCCAAAATTTCTGAAGTATTAATGAATATTGGTCATATATACTTCATCAGGGAAGAATACCCAAAGGCACTAGAATTTTATCGTCAATCACTGACTTTAGATCAGAGTTCTCCATCAGACTATAAGTCTTATAGGAATCTGGCCCGATGTTATGCAGAAATGAAGATGCCAAAAGAGGCAGATCAAAACTTCAAGACCTCAATAAAACAGGCTGAGGCTCTTTTTGGAAAAACAAGTTTTGAACTTGCATTAGGGTATACATATTATGCACGTTTTTTGAGTCAGGAGAAGAAAAATGCTGAAGCATTACTCTATCTAAACAAAGCTTTAGATATTAATACACGTCTATTTGGAGAGAAAAACCGTGATGTGGCTAACACTTACATTCGTTTAGGGTTTTTAGAATTTGATAACAAGAATTATAATAAGTCTTTACAATACATACAGAAAGCAATTGTATCGTTGGTAAGCGACTTTAACTCAGCCAATCCTTTTGATGATCTAAAAGGGCTACCAACTAACCCTGACATCTATTTAATGGAGGCTTTATGGAAGAAAGCCGATCTAATGTATCAACTGTATGTTGAAAAGGCTGATCTGAAATATCTGTATAGCAGTCTGTATAACTATCAATTGCTTTCACGAGTTGCAAACACAGTACGAAGCAATATTAACTCTGATGAGAGTAACTTTTTAGTCTCAGCACATAGTAAAAATGCCTTTGCAGGGGCATTTAAGACCACATTTGCACTCTATCGAGCTACAGGCGACAAGAAGTATCTACTAGAGGGATTTCGATTTGCAGAGAGAAGCAAATCGGCAGTCCTACTCGCTGAGCTTAGAGATAATGATGATAAGATACATACAGATATCGACCCTAAACTTAGAGGAGAAGAAAAAGAGTTGCGTAACAGTATCGCTAACTACAAAAAGCTCATCTACGAAGAGCAGAAGAAGATACGACCCAGTCAACAAAAGTTAGATTTATGGCGTGACAAAGTCTTTGATCTTGAAAAAAAGCAGGAACAACTTGCAGAGACCATCAGACAAAAATCGCCTGAATACTATAAAATCAAGTATGGCGACGGCACCCTTGAGCCATCTGTTATTCAAAAGAACCTCAAAGAAGAGACCATTCTTGAGTATGCCCTAACAGATAATGTTTTATACACCTTCCTACTTTCAAAAGATACCCTACTGGTCAATGTTGATACCGCAACAAAAGAGCTTGAATCGAATGTCAGAGCTTATGTTGAGAATATCAGAAGCGGCCCATTAAGTGATCCGGAGGGAAGCTATTCAACTTTTACTCAACTAAGTTATAAGCTTTACAAGAAGCTCATAAAGCCATTTGAGACAGAAATCAAGACAAAGAAATTAATCATCATTCCTGATGGTATTTTAGGTTATTTGCCATTTGAAACATTAATCAGAAAACCGGCGGAACCAGGGGTCCTAGATTATGCTAGTCTTGACTATCTAATAAAGAGTTTTATACCTAGATATTCCTATTTGGCCACTATGCTTCACACAAAGCTTAGTGAGCAAAAGAAGCCTACAAGAACAATTGGTGCATTTGCACCCGTTTATAGTCCAAACAAGCCCATTCAGACCGGGATAATTACAGCTAATTCAGAGCCACTAATCCTAAAAGATATTCCAGGCAGTCAGGAAGAAGTAAAGGCTATAAACGAAATCTTCTCAGGAGTTGACGTTTATCGTGGAGATATGGCTACGGAAAGAATTTTCAAAGAGAAGGCCGAACAATATGCGATTCTTCATTTAGCCATGCATACGCTGGTCGATGAAGAAAACCCTATGTTCAGCAAAATGGTTTTCACGAATGTAAAAGATAAAGATGAGGATAATCTTCTAAACACCTATGAAATATACAATATCCCATTAAACGCCCAATTAGCTGTTTTAAGCAGTTGCAATACGGGAAATGGGACATTGATTAAGGGAGAAGGGATCGTGAGCTTGGCACGCGGATTTGTATACACAGGTATACCTACCGTAATCATGACATTATGGGAGGTAGAAGATGAATCAGGCACCGGAATTATGGCTGATTTCTACAAGCGATTTAAAGATCATGTTCCGGTTGATGAAGCATTGCGTGAATCGAAACTAAATTATCTTCACTCTGCTGATAAACTCAGGTCACATCCTTACTTCTGGTCTGCCTACGTTTCAATTGGAGAAGATCAGGTATTCAACGATGTTAAAGCACCATATTCGACCTACCTACTCATTGGGATACCGATCCTTCTGATTTTACTAATCATTGTAATATTTATTATCATCAAAAGAAATCGAAGACTCAAAAGAGAGCATTAAAAAGTTCAACAACCAGAGACTTGTCCAAATTATGGACAATCAGTAACCAATAGTGATAGGTTATTGAAGGTTATATAGACTTGAAAAACAACTACTACATTAGCAATGAACGGCTTCAAAGCAGCCATTGTCTTATTTATGGAAACAGTTTTCAAAAACGATGAAAATATTCCAAAATATTGTAGATTTGCTATGTTTAACAATATAAAAATCGAGGAAGAGCTTAGCGAAATCGTATAAGATATTGTTGAACAAGGGAATAAAATTATTTTTAAATTTTTTGAAAAAAAGATAGCCTCAGGGGGGTTACCTTTTGTCAAAAAACAGCACTATACTAATAGTAGACACAAAGTGGCTTCATATACAAGTGAAGAATTATTTGAAGGTGTGGCTCGACATGATTCGGATGTATTACAATACCTGTATTTGGAATACTTCAAGAATCTCAGGTCGTATGTAAGTCAAAACAAAGGGTCTTTAGAAGATGCCAGAGATTTGTTTCAGGAGACCGTGGTAGCCATCTTTCAAAGAATATCACAAGAGTCGTTTACTGTTGATTGTTCTTTTTCTACATATTTTTTTGCAACAGCCCGTATTCTATGGCTAAAAGAACTTCAGGCTAGGAAACAGCTACCTAGTCAAAGTTTTTCAGAATCAAACATAGAGTTGACAGCAACGGATGAAAGTGATTTAACCGCATCAATAGATGCAATGCTTCAGCAGAACTTATATCAGAAGCATTTTATGAAATTGAGTGGTCGTTGTCAAATTCTTTTGCAGTTATACATAGAGCAGGTTTCTTTAGCTGAAATAGCAGAAATGATGGGAGTTACAGAGAAATTTGTCAAAAAGAAAAAGTTCGAATGCAAAGAAAAGTTGCTGAAAAGAATTAAAAATGATCCACTCTATAATTCCCTGAAAGATGAGATTTGAAGAAAGAAGTGAAATTATTGAGCGATACCTCAGAGGATTGATGACCGATGTAGAGTTAGCCTCTTTCAATGCTTTGGTAAAGGAAGATGCTAAATTTGCTCAAGAAGTAGACCTCAACAGGCAATTAAAGTCAGCTCTGGATGACTGGAAGAGTATGCAATTAAGAAAAAAACTAAGAGCAATTCAAGACGAAAACGATAGAAGACCTGCTGTTCAGATCTTTTTACGCTCACAATGGAAAGCAATCGCTGCCATCTTTGCTGCAATTGTAATTCTCAGTGGTATTATGATCAGTCGTATCTCCTCTGAACCCTCGATGGAAGATCTCTACGTCAAATATCATCAGGCTGCTAAACCTATCATGATTCAACGTAGTGGTAACGTTAATCCTGAATCCGAACAGTTTGGAAAAGGAATGCAGTTTTATGCTAATGGAAAATACCATGAAGCTATTCAACTGTTTTCTGAAAAATCGAATAACACAGCCTCTCGCTTCTACTTAGGAGTTTCTCTCCTTGAAATTGGTGATTGTACAAAAGCAGCACAAATTTTCGAAGCGCTTCAGAACGAAAAAGTAAACCTTTTTGTAGATCAATCTGAATGGTATCTTGCACTTTGCTATGTAAAAGCCGGAGATAAAGCTAAGGCGATCAACCAATTAAAGCGAGTTGCAGATTCTCAGAACTACTTCAACCAAAAGGCATCAGAATTATTAACAGAACTTGATCCAAAGAATTAAAAAAGAAAATTGATTTTTCTCTTGACTGATGAACCAACTTTAATATATTTGCATTTAGAATTGTATACAACGTATTCAAGATAGCTTTAGTATTCTTGTAAACATTCTAAAGAAAATATTGTTCCGATAATCGTCAACCGTAGATTTAATAATTGAAAGTAAGATTTTTTCGAGTTTCCAAGTAAGCTTGCCGTTAGTTTAACCAGTTTTTTCTTTTCTCAATAGACAGGTTTATTTGACAGGTTAATTTTAAATATACTGGTTACATGGAAGCTCGTGTAAAGGTCGTGCAGAGATTGTACGGCCTTTTACCTTTTTAGGAAACTCACATATATCTACTTAAATTAAAATTATGTCTTCTTCTTGCGGAGAGGGAACAAGGATTCAAGGATTCAAGGATTCAAGAATTCAAGGATTCAAGGATTCAAGGATTCAAGATTCAGAACACCTCCCAGGTTATTATAAAAATTGCTAATATTCACGACCAAAGCCCCCTCCCTTGCGACATACTACTTCATTAAAATGCTTGTCATTTTGAAACAACCAACTCACGCAGATCTATTTCACCCATATAAATCAAGCTGGGCTATTCCCATGCCTAAAACATAGATAAATAGCCCAGCACTATAGAAAACTATATAAAGCTTCAATATGCCTTTAATCTACAAGTAGGTAACCTTCCATTCTGATTCCCGACTCTTAGACTGTTTGACCCACTGTGGAATGACAACCTCTTTAAACTTAGCTTTCTGTTCATTTAATTCCTTAAGATCTATACCAATGTACTTCTGTGCCTTCTCCTTTGTTGATATATCCGGGTATTTGATCTCATCAACCTGTCCAAGCCTAGCAAGTAACCGTACTAGTTTAACTCTTGCAGAAACGGCTTTCTCAAGCCCTTTAGCAATTATTCGTTGAGTCTCAACAGGAGCATGAAAAGAGGCTCCATGACTGGCAGCAGAATAGTCCCACCGCCATTGTGCATGTCTGATATCAACCAAAATATCTTTCATATCTCCCTCTTTTGCACCTTTCTCCCATGCCATTCCTGCCTCAATATGGGCTTTGACCAACTCTTGCTCAAGAATAGCACGAGCCTCTGAAATTTTATCCTGACGTTCAATTACATTAGAAATAAGCTTTCCTGCCTCTTCCCTATGGCATACCTGACAACTATTAGCCACATTATTCAACGGACTTTGAATATGATGATCGGTAAATTTCTGACCACCCTCTGAACGATAAGGCATATGACAATCTGCACATGAGACACCTCTATCACCATGTACTCCCATTGAGTACAATTCAAAATCGGGATGCTGAGCTTTTAACATAGGAGCCTTGCTTAATTGATGAGTCCAATCAGAAAACTCAAGTTTATCATAGTACTCCTCGATTGCTTCAACCGAGAACCCATTATCCCACGGGAAGGTTAGATATTTCTCTTTCCCATTGAAACTACTGAAATAATACTCCACATGGCACTGAGCACAAACTAACGATCGCATCTCCTGATGTGTTGCCAATTTAATATCCTTGCCCATTCTTTGGTAAGCCTCTATTAGAGCAGGGCGAGTAATACGAAGACTCATTGATTCCGGGTCATGACAATCGGCACACCCAATAGGATTTACAACCTCAGCACCAAGACGTGCCCACTTCCCTTTGTAAAAATTGTCGACACCCTCCTTTGCCATCATTCTAGGCACATCCGGACTCTTGCAACTCCAACAGGTTGAAGGCTGAGGACCCTCTTCTGGCCCCATAGGCGCACCAGTCCTTAAGGTATTTCTTATATCATCAATTGCATAATAATGCCCCCTACCCTGCTTGTAATCCTTCGAGAAAGCATATCCAGCCCAAAGAATAACCATCGAAGGGTTTTCAGAAAGCATATCATGTGTTGCACTTCCTCCATGCTTACTCCTAAAGCTAGTATCTGCAGTCTGAATATAGCTCTGGTACTCTAACGGGTAGTTGAGACCCCAAACCTCATTTCTGGGCTCATTTTCTGTAAGTTGAACCTTTGGCTTATATACAAAGTTCTTTTCAGACCGCCGCTCGACTATACTAGCGGCCAATAAGCCTAGCAAAAATGTAACAACTATGGTTGCGGAAAACATCAAAATAATCTTCCATTTCCCGATTGATTCACTCTTTTTCATATAATTAAAGTTTTTTATCCTTAAGACATTATTCATTTCCCTTAGACTCTTTCATCCTAATCTTTAGCCAATCAGGTACGATTGGTCCTAAAACAGGAACCAGCGCATTAGGCACGGTTGCTAAGCCCTTCACCGAACCATGAGGAGTTGTTCTATGACACTCCCAACATTGTCGTGTTTCAGTCGTGGATTGAAAGCCCTGATGCTTTAGCTCAATAATATTATGATCAAACATCTGCTGATGGCATCGTAAACAGTTCTGCTGAACGACATTTTGACCAGGCTTATGCATCTTAATAACCTGCGGTTCTGCCCTCAACGTAAACATAGTTGCATGACGAAGACCATCCTTTGCCTTGAAATAGTATTTATTGAAAACATTGTTATGAGGCACATGGCAATCATTGCAATTTGCTACCCTTTGATGTGAGCTATGAAACCAACTTGCATACTCCGGCTGCATAATATGACAATTTATACAGGTCGACGGCTCATCGGAAAGATAGGAGGCAGCGTTAGAGACATAAAATAGGAAGATCATCAATCCCACCATAACACCGGTTAGAATTGTTACAGGTACTCTTAGCTTTGGGGGTGGCTTTAATCTAAGTATTAGCCTTTCGATACTTTGCGGTAATTTCATCTGTTAATGTTAAGTTTTCATTGATTGTAAAGAATGGATCGAGCAAAATGGCACTACTATAGTCAACATCTTATGCAACAACCCTATCCTTTTAAAATATGATTTCTCCTTCGTTAATTGGCAGATTACTATTACGAACCCAAACACCATAGTTCACAGTCCATAATCAGTAGCATTATTAATAATGCAGGTACTCAAATACCTTATTAAAACAAATATAGTATAAATCAGACAAATATGTCAAGACTATTCAGAAATTTTGTCAGTTAAAACCATATCTTGACATAGTAAGCGAATCTTGAAAATCAATCGGGTTAGGCTAATCAGCAATCAGTATAAAGAAAACCCATCTAAGACTATATCTTTACCTTTGCAAACAGGATCCATAAACATTAAAAAGATCATAATCAACAGTCGAGAGAATGAGTATCAAAAAAGGAATATATCTTTTACTTTTCATTGTAATATCAGCATCTATTAACAATCCCCTAACTGCCACTAATGGAATAGGCAACCGACCCACTACATCTTGTCCGAAATCAGAATTCCACAAAACTGTACTTCCGGCAGATTATCAGATCTCAGAGTATTTACCAAGACTTACCGGAAAGAGAGTCGGATTGGTTATACATCATTCTTCGGTTGTTTCAAATCGATTACTTGCTGATACACTTCTAAGTTTAGGAGTTGATATTAAAGCAATCTTCGTCCCAGAGCATGGATTTAGGGGAGAAGAAGAGGCAGGAGCCAAAATAGTTGACCAGAAGGATCCAAAGACAGGATTACCGATTATTAGCTTATATGGAAAGAACAAGAAACCTACTGCCCTACAGCTATCCGATATTGATGTAATGGTCTATGATCTACAAGATGTTGGTGTAAGATTCTATACTTATATCAGCACAATGCATTATGTGATGGAAGCTTGCGCAGAAAACAACAAAGAGGTCATTATTCTGGATCGCCCTAATCCAAACGATCATTACACAGATGGTCCTATCCTTGAAAGTGCCCATCGATCTTTTGTAGGTATGCATCCTATTCCAATTGTCTATGGGATGACCTGTGGCGAGTTGGCTCAGATGATCAATGGAGAGAGGTGGCTAAATGCTGGAGTAACTTGTAATCTTACTGTAATAGCAATGCCTGGATATAGGCATGGACTAAAACAACCGCTTGTCGTTAAGCCTTCACCTAATCTACCAAACCTACAATCAATATTGCTTTACCCATCGCTCTGCCTCTTTGAAGGGACAGAGGTAAGTATTGGTCGAGGAACTGATTATCCGTTTCAGATAATTGGAGCACCTTACTATCCAGACAAAGATTTCTCATTTACACCTAAACCAATGCCATCAGCCAAAACCCCACCCCTCTCCGGGAAAAAAGTCTATGGCATTAATCTGACTACAATTAACCCACCGGCGATGATCGACCTCTCATGGTTAATAGCTTTCTACAACCAATCCAATTTGCAAGAGAAGTTTTTTAACAATCCAGAATTCTTTGATAAACTAGCTGGAACATCAAGCCTTAGAGAATCTATTATCAATGGAGAGACCGAAAAGCAAATAAGGGAGAAATGGGCTATAGGTCTTAAGCAATTCGATTCTCAAAGAAAACAATATCTATTATATCCATAAATAGCCTGATGTCCCCAATAGGCAGAAAATTCATAAGCCATCAAACTATCCGTTAAGAGGCTTCAAACATGATCTGGCTTACCATGAATAAGAGAGCCAATTCTCAATCATTGTTGAACCTTCATCGGTCATGACTGATTCAGGATGAAACTGCACACCATCTATTGGCAGCACTTTATGTCTAATAGACATCACCATACCATCAGCCAAAGTAGATGTAACTAAAAGGTCGTTCTCAATATTTACAGGATTAACAGCCCAGCTATGATATCTACCAACATGAATCAACCCGTGCAGTCCACGAAATAGCGAGGGATGACTATTAACCAGATGAATCTCAGAACGCATACCATGAGCTATAGTAGATGGCTGTATTAGGTCTGCTCCAAACCATTGGGCTATCGATTGATGTCCCAGACAAACCCCCAAAAGCGGCTTTTTAGCCTGGACTACATAATCAATAAGCTGAAAAATCTCAGGATAAGCATTAGGTAAATCCGGACCAGGCGAGATAATGAACCGATCAAAGTCATGTAAATCGGCACCAAGGAACTCATCCACGGGGCATACCGTTAGTTGCTCAACACCAGCTTCCCTAATAATCTGAACCAGGTTATAGGTAAAGGAATCCCGATTATCAAGCAATAACAATCTCATATCTATCTTTTTTGCAAAGGTAAAGCTATAAGACAAATTTCATATCACCCAGATTGTTAGCAATGGCTAACTTTGCCAAATGAACCGATGGCTTAACAAAGAGAAGGCGCAGATAGCAGAGGCTTTAATGAACGAATTGGGAAGCAAAAAGATCCCATTTGTGTTCATAATCGATTTCCTTTCCAACAACCCTCTAATAATCCCCTATTCGGAAATAGACTCACATAACCTCTACTTAGAGTTTCCCAATTTTAAACATTCACCCTTTCAAAACGATCCATTACCGGATACGATAAACTTTTCAATTTTACATCAGGATGTTAAGCGTTACGAAGATGCTTTCAAGGTGGTACAAAGCAGTATAAAACATGGAGACTCCTATCTACTGAACCTCACCCTTCCCACTCCCATTGCGACAAATCTCAGTCTGGAGAATCTATTTACCCACAGCAATGCCAGATACAAACTACTACTTAAAGATACCATGGTATGTTTCTCCCCTGAGACCTTTATAACTATTTCATCTGAGGGAAGAATAGAATCACATCCAATGAAAGGAACCATTGATGCAGCTCAAAGAGACGCAGCATCCAGATTACGGGAGGATCCTAAAGAGAAAGCAGAACACTATACAATTGTCGATTTAATCAGGAATGATCTGACTTTAGTTGCGGAACAAGTGCGCGTCAATCGATTTGCATATATAACCCCAATCAGGGCTCGGGGCAAAGAGCTACTGCAGATGAGTTCTGAGATTAGTGGAGTCTTACCAGATGACTGGTACAAAACAGTTGGCACCATACTTTACAAACTATTACCTGCAGGATCAATCTCAGGAGCACCAAAAGAAAAGACTATTGAGATCATCCTCGAAGCTGAGAACTACGAAAGAGGTTACTATACTGGCGTAGCAGGGTACTTCGACGGGAAGACCCTCGATAGTTGCGTTCTAATTCGGTATATTGAGAAAACAGAAAATGGGCTTCTCTTTAAAAGTGGCGGTGGTATTACCATTAATAGTAATATCAACACAGAGTGGGAGGAGTTATTACAAAAGATCTATGTTACCGTTTCTTGAAACCATAGCAGTATCAGAGGGGCATTATTTGAACCTTCCCTATCACAATAAGCGATACAAAGCTACATTATTGAGGTTTTTCAATAGTATACCGGAGCACTCTCTGGCTGACCTTCTTCCAACTCCTCCTAAATCCAATGAATTAATGCGGTGTCGTGTTACTTATAATCTAGATCAGTTTAAAGTAGAGTTCCTACAATATGTAACAAAAGAGATAAACACACTTCAATGCATTAACGACAATAACATCACCTACGATTATAAGTATAACGACAGAACCCAACTTAACCTCCTATTAAGCCAACGAGGGCTTTCTGATGAGATTTTAATAATTAAAAACAACCTCGTTACTGATCTCTCGATAGCAAACATCATATTCCAGACAGGTTACCGTATTGTCACCCCAAATCAACCACTATTACTAGGGACATCGCTTCTCAGAATGATCGATGAAGGGATTGTCTATCCGATACAGATTGGGCAATCTGATTTAAAGAAATTGGAAGGATGGCAACCAATAAATGCTATGCGTCCTTTTAACATGAGTAACTGGAGGTCTATGGATACAATCTACCCAGCCCCGGAAGATGTAAAGAATTTATAAATCCTTAACTTTGATAAACAAATATTGAATCCATGAAGAAAATCATTTCAACCCCAAATGCACCAAAAGCTATTGGACCATATTCTCAAGCTGTAGAAGCCAATGGTACTTTATATGTTTCAGGGCAGATTCCAATCAACCCAACCACTTCAACCGTGGTTGAGGGAGGTATATCAGAACAGACCGAACAAGTATTAAAAAACATTGGTGCAATACTACAGGAAGCAGGCTATGACTACTCTAACGTGGTAAAATGCACATGTCTTTTAAGCGATATGAACAACTTTGCTGCGATGAATGAGGTTTACGGACGATTCTTCAATGAAAATCCACCGGCACGTGCAGCATACGGTGTAGTAAAACTCCCTTTAGGCGTTCTTGTTGAAATAGAATGCATCGCAGCAAAATAAACTCAAATGAGTTGAGGTTACATTTGGTAGCATTTAATCAAGGATATAGATAGCCAAATAACCTTTAGTAAAAAAAAGAGGTGGGTGAAACAGTTGTTTTCACCCACCTCTTTTTTTTAAGCAACTCTTTAACCGAAGTCGAGAGATTGTAGATTATTATAGTTTTATCCCCAAAGTAACCATAAAGTTGTCTCTGGTAAAGGTATTATTCGAAACAGGAGCCGAGCCACTACCCTGGTTCAGGTAGGTATAGAGGTAATAATCCTCCTTATAACTAGCATGGTTCCATGAGAGATCAACAAAATAGAATTGGCTTTTAAACCCGATACCAGCAGAATAACCCATTTGCTCCCCATCGTTTACGCCACTGCGGTAAGGACTATCAGCATAGAATAGACCACCACGAAGGCTAAGTGTCCCTAATCGATATTCAGCACCGACCCTAAACTGATTCTGGGAACGATAGAAGTTCTTAATATCAGAGTTTGCCCCTTCATTCTCACCAGTGGGTCTGTACTTAGCATTGGAATAATCCACCAAAGTATAATCGCCACTAATTGTAGCAACATTTCCGATAATAAAAGCGAGAGAGCCTATTAAACGTGAAGGAGTCTGCAACTCATACTGATAGATACCATACTTAGAGTCAACCGATTTATTCAGGAATGAGCTGTCAAAACTAGATGTAATATGACTCTGATAGTTATCCTCCATGTTACCGTACCATGTCGGTGTGTGATAAGCAAGGCCTATTCTTACAAAATCAGCAGGACGAAGAATAGCGCCAAGCTTAAGGTTTATACCCGTTCCTGTTGTTTTTAACTCACTACTTAGCATATAGTTATTAAAATAGAGACTGCTATCATTAATATCAGATTCAGCATAGGTTGAGTACTCATAGTAGTTAATAAACGGAATACCTACAGAAGCTCCAAGATATAGTAAATCATCATAGTTACCTGACACTGATAAGCTGACTTCATTTTGGTACCCTTCCGTGAGAAGAGTTTTCGTTTGTTGCACATTTCCATTAGGCATATCAACAAACCAGCTGTTAAATTGATCGTCAAAGAAGAGCAAGTTAGCGTCAGCTGCCAGAGATTCCGGTCCATTATCACCTATTGTGCCGGAGGTATAATATTTATTCGCATAATCTCTATAGCTAGTCATAAGAGAGTTTTCATTGTTATAGCCTGAGAGGTACATCCGATTATGAAAACTCTGCAATCTATTCATTCCAACTCCAAACTGAACACTTTTCCAACCACCTTTTTCAAGTCTATCAGGGATAATAGTAGTCAGAACAGCACCAAAATTAGCTATTGAGAAATTATATTTATCATCGCTTCCTATTTTCCCCATGAAATCAGATTCGATAGAACCATGAGTAAACAGAGGAGTAACAACAATTTCAGAAGTTCTATAGACCCCAAGGCCGGCAGGATTAATAGATATCGATGAGAAATCGCCCCCTAGGGCTCCGAAGGCACCACCCATGGCGGTTGCTCTGGCAGTAGTTCCAAATCCAATATTTGAATAACGGAGTGCCTCTGAGGCAGTTTGTCCGTATGCAGATAATCCGAACAGAACCAACAACACCATTGAAATAATCCTATTCATAGTCTGTAAGATTAATATTTCGACTTTATTTTAAAACCACTGAGGTTAGCGACGTCTTCCACCAGAGTTGCCGCTTGATGAACCTGATGAGTTACCCCCTGAACTTCTTGAAGGGCTGTATGAAGGTGAGCTACCTGAGCCACTATTAGAACGTGAAGGGGCAGAATAGTTCTGAGTTGGAGAAGAGGGAGCGGTATAAGTTCTACTGTTGTTACCATTCTCTGATCTTCTAGCAGGTACGTCATAACTCCTTCTTTGGCCAGACGATTCCTCTCTTTGAATTTGTCTATTTGAATTGGCAGGTGCAGTATAAGTCCTTTGAGAATTACCAGGGTTTACAAACTCATCACTTGACCTGGTTCTATTTTGCTCTGGAGCTCTATAATCTCGTGTCGCACCACTGTTTGAGCCCCGATGACGGGCGTCATTAGAAGATGAGCCGTTATCCCCACTATTGTTTCCTCTGGAATATCGGCTATAGTCATATCCTTCAGGCCTAGCATATCTTCTTTGCGATGCAGTAGTGCGGGAATCATTATTATCAGCGGGTCTGGTGATTGCTGAATTACCAGTGCCATTCTGTTCTGACTCTGAGGCTTGATTTTGCACACGATTCAGATTAGAGGCGGAGGCTCTGCGATTATTTAAATCATTGCCAGAGGGGTCAGGAACAGCAGGATTTTGAGTATTTGTGGGAGCAGTAATATTTCTATCGCCTGAAGCCTGAGCTCTACGATTGGTCAGAGTTGTACCGGTTGTTGTTCCACCTACTACAGCATTACCAGTATTAACGGCGCCACCAGTTGTAGGTCTTGTAATTGAAGAACCACCACCGGCAGCCTCTGAACGACGATTATTGACCTCGGTCATTGATCTATCAGGTCTTCCACTGGTACCTCCAATATTACTTGAACCTCTATTTCCTCTAGGTCCCCAGACTATATCATCACGATGAATACCGCCACCATGATAGTAGTGATTATCCCACCATCCATTCCAATAGCCGTTCCAGTATCCACCATAACCGGGATAACCCCAGCCATAATTCCAACTATTCCATCCATAGTAGGGATAACCCCATCCATAGTAAGGATAACTCCAACCAAAGCCTACGGAGCCCCAACCCCAATTCCAACTTAAGCCAACACCATAACCAGGCCCGAAATAGGGAGACCCCCAATAACCAGTGTAGATTGAAGTACCCCATGAATAAGGATTACTGGTATACCAATAGAGGTCGGTATAATAGTCATCATAATAAGAATAGAAAGGTATAGGATTATGGAACCTCCTTATTCTGGCAGAATATTCATAATCATAATAATCATCGGGATTATAACCCTCAGAGGAAGAATTAACAACCATATCAGAATCATCTTCAATTGCCTCACCCTCATTTTGAGCAGCAGCCTGCTCAGAATACCTCTTTTGTTGGTCAGCAAATGATCGATCATCTTGTGCCGAATTTTGGTTAGAGGCAGAAACACCAGAGCGTTGGTACCCCTGAGAAGGATTTGTTTGGGCAACCTGTTCATCAACAGGTTTTGTCTCTACTCTCGATGGGTTGTAATAAACATCATCGTAAGCATTCCCTGCCATAAAAGCATTCGTACAGGAAGCAGATAAAAAGGCTAGGGCGACAACTGATAATAATACTTTAGGTTTCATTTTATGTCCTCCTGGAATTTTGGAACGTGCGTTTTAATTTCTGTGCGTGTGTTAATCAACTCTTCGATAAAATCTATCACAGTAGCTAATCTTGAACCATTACCACATAATTGCTAACTTTGTGAAACTTTTGCATATCGTAGCAAAGGTGCAATATTTCTTAGAATTTATCCAAAATTCATACCACAAAATAGAATGGCTAAGAATTTTTCTTCAAGAGCAGAAAACTACTCGCAATGGTACAACGATCTGGTAATTAAGGCTGATCTGGCAGAGAACTCTGCTGTTAGAGGTTGTATGGTAATAAAACCCTATGGTTATGCCATTTGGGAGAAGATGCAACAGGTATTAGATACCAAGTTTAAAGAGACTGGGCACGAAAACGCTTATTTTCCACTATTCATTCCTAAATCCTTCTTTAGCAAGGAGGCCAGCCACGTAGAGGGTTTTGCCAAAGAATGTGCAGTAGTTACCCATTACAGACTCAAAAATTCTCCCGATGGGAAGGGAGTCATCGTTGACCCTGATGCTAAACTTGAAGAAGAATTAATTGTTAGACCCACTTCAGAAACCATCATCTGGGATACCTATCGTAATTGGATTCAATCATACCGCGACTTACCTATACTGGTCAATCAATGGGCTAATGTAGTCAGATGGGAGATGCGTACCCGACTTTTCCTTCGCACCGCCGAGTTTCTCTGGCAAGAAGGACATACAGCACATGCTACAGCCGATGAGGCTCTTGCAGAAGCAAGACAGATGCTGGATGTTTATGCTGATTTCGCCGAAAACTGGATGGCTGTACCTGTTCGTAAAGGGGTAAAATCTCCCAACGAAAGATTTGCAGGTGCCGTTGAAACCTTCTGTATTGAAGCTATGATGCAAGATGGCAAAGCCCTACAAGCTGGCACAAGTCACTTCTTAGGTCAAAACTTCGCTAAGGCTTTTGATGTGAAGTTCCTCAACAAACAGAATCAATTAGATTATGTATGGGCTACCTCATGGGGTGTCTCAACCAGACTTATGGGTGCCTTAATCATGTCTCATTCTGATGACAACGGTCTCGTCCTTCCTCCTCGTCTCGCTCCTATCCAGGTGGCTATAATTCCTATCTTCAGAAAAGAAGAACAGTTAGCTATCATCGATGATGCAGTTAAACCTATCATCGCCGCACTTCGTAAAAAAGGAATTTCAGTTAAGTATGATAACCGCGATGGACTTACACCTGGCTGGAAGTTCAATGAATATGAATTTAAAGGTGTTCCTGTTCGTATTGCCATTGGTCCTCGCGATCTTGAGAATGGAACAGCTGAAGTAGCTCGTCGTGATACCCTAACTAAAGAGATTATTGCCTTAGAGGGCATCGAAGAGTATGTTGCCAACCTTTTAGAAGAGATTCAATCTAATCTCTTTAATAAAGCAGCAGCATACCGAGAAGAGAATACTCGTTCTGTTAATACTTGGGAAGAGTTCGAAGCAGCTCTTGACAAAGGAGGATTTGTAGCAGCCCATTGGGATGGTACTCCAGAAACTGAACAGAAGATTAAAGAGATGACTAAAGCAACTATCCGCTTTATACCCATCAACCCTGAACCGGAAGAGGGCAAGTGTATCCTTACAGGAAACCCCTCGCCTCATCGGGTATTCTTCGCTAGAGCTTACTAATATTTTCCGGCGCCGAGATACAAAATCGGCGCCGGATTCGTTTAATGAGAATGACTACTAGTAAATCAGAAACCAGAGTTGTCCTTGCGGTCACCAACGACCTTATAAGCGACCAAAGGCTAGAGAAGGTATGCTCTACTCTTCTCTCATTTGGATTTACACCACTCCTCATTGGTCGCAAAAAGAGATCTAGTCCTGAACTCCTGAAAAAGGACTGGCAGACCCATCGAATGAGATTAATCTTCGAGAAAGGCCCTCTCTTCTATGCCGAGTTCAATATCCGGCTCTTCATCTGGCTACTTTTCCACAAAACTGATCTGATTGTTGCTAACGACCTTGACACGCTATCTGCTTGTTATCTGGCCTCGAAATTAAAGAGAATACCAATTATTTACGACTCTCACGAGTTTTATACCGAGACACCTGAGCTAATCCACAGACCCTTTACCCGAAACGTCTGGCTTACGATTGAGAAAATAATATTCCCTAAGCTGAAGGTTATTATAACTGTCAACAGGAGCATTGCAAACGAATACAAGCTTAGATATGCTAAAGACCTCTACGTCATAAAAAACCTACCCAAAAGACTTGTAAAAACCTCATTACCCCATCCGGCAGAAAGACCCATCGATAAGAAAGTTGTTCTGCTTCAGGGTGCAGGTATTAATATTGACAGAGGTGCCGAAGAGTTAGTGCTCGCAATGCAGTACCTCCCAAATGCAGTTCTATGGATCATTGGCTCAGGTGATGTCTTTGATATCCTCAAAGAGATGATCAAAAACCATCATCTGGAAGAGAGAGTAATAATCTTTGGCCGATTACCATACGATCAACTCACCTCCTATACTATGGCAGCTGATCTAGGAATATCCATTGATAAAGACACCAATCCTAATTACCGATTCAGCCTCCCTAACAAACTCTTCGACTATATCCGGTGTCAGACGCCGGTCTTAGTGTCCCGCTTACCAGAAATAGCCCAAGTGGTGGAACAATACAACATCGGAGAATTTATTGATAACCACGATCCGAAACATATCGCCGAAAAGATTGACACGCTACTCTGCAATAAGAAGTTAATGGAACAATACAGAGAAAACTGTCTGATAGCATCCGACGAATTAACCTGGGAACATCAACTAGATACACTTAAAGAGATCTATCTGCCATTTCTAAAAAACTGATCGCTTTCATGGATACACTAAGTAAAAAACATCTTCATATCATCTCATTTGACATTCCTTATCCGGCAAACTATGGAGGTGTAATTGATGTCTTCCACAAGATCAGATCTCTATCGTCAATAGGAATAGATATAACGCTTCATTGTTACCAATACGGTAGAAAACCCAGCAGAGAACTTGAAGCTCTCTGTAAAAAAGTGTACTACTATAAACGATCATCATCTCCAATAGATATCTTCTCCGGACTACCATTTATTGTTAAAACAAGGCAATCAGACCAGCTATTAAAGAACTTACTAACCGATAATGACCCAATTCTATTTGAGGGTCTTCACTCATGTGCATATTTAAGCCACCCGTTACTAAAAGGGAGGATTAAGGTTTATAGAGAAAGTAACATTGAGCATGAGTATTATCAACATTTGGCGAAGGCAGAGGACAACCTGTTTAGAAAGCTCTTCTTCTTGATTGAGGCAAGAAAGCTACAACTATTCGAGCCCATTCTACACCACGCTGATCTAATACTGACCGTTTCAGAATCAGACAACCAACAGTTAGCCTCAAGATATGGGATACATAAATGTCATCATATCCCCAGCTTCCATGGGCATGATATGGTTAGTTGCAAGGAAGGCTCAGGCTCATACTGCCTCTATCAGGGTAAACTCTCTGTTCCGGAGAACGCCATTGCAGCGGAGTACTTAATCGACGAAGTTTTTGCTGGATCAAACACCCCACTGATCATTGCCGGGATGGATCCTTCAGAGCATTTAAAGAAGATAATTGAGGGCTACACTAACATTACACTTATCCCTAATCCCGACGACAATACCATGCAACAATTGACTTCCGAAGCTGGAGTACATGTAATGGTGACCTTCCAAGCCACAGGATTAAAGTTAAAGTTACTAAACACCCTCTATTCAGGTCGGCATTGTCTGGTTAATCAAAACATGGTTGAAGGCACATTACTTTCTCCTCTCTGCCATATTGAGGACGACCCAACAAAACTGAGAGATAAAGCAGCTAAACTCTTAAATACACCCTTCACCTCGGAAGATATTCATCAGCGAGAATTAGGCTTACAGCCTTATGACAATACCATAAAGAGAGATCAGCTAATTAAGTTGATTTGGGAGAATTGAAGAAAGAACCAATTTTAGACTTCAGAAAGATTATTCTTATCTTCTTTACCTTCTTCTTCGTCGGCTCGGTCAACCTCCGACTCAGACAAATCAGCCTCCAATCTATCCACTAGATTCTCATAAGACTCCTCTTTAGCAACAACATCACTCAGATCCTGCTCAATCATCACTGGCTGGGGCGTTGAGGGCATAAAGACGGTCACCTCCTCAATAACTGAGGCATCCTCTACACGAAGGACCCTCGCTGGAAACTTCCGTATCAAATTATAGTTATGAGTTGCCATTAGAACGGCTGATCCTTGTTGACTAATCTCAAATAGTAAAGACATGATGCCAGCTGAGGTATCCGGATCTAGATTACCGGTCGGCTCATCTGCGAGTATTAAGACAGGGCTATTAATCAAAGCGCGGGCAATCGCAACCCTTTGCTGCTCTCCACCAGAAAGCTGATGAGGGAATTTATAGCCCTTATTCTGCAACCCTACCTGACGAAGAACCTCCTCTGCCCTAAACTTCATCTTGGTTTTATCAGTCCAACCGGTAGCCTCCATGATAAATAAAAGATTATCGGTTACACTTCTATCGGCAAGAAGTTGAAAGTCTTGAAAGACGATACCTAATTTTCGTCTCAGAGGTGGAATATCTTTTCGGCGGATATCAGCCAAAGAGTAATCGGCAACATAAGCCAACCCCTCCTTAAGAGGTAATTCTGCATATAATGTCTTCATCAGACTGGACTTACCACTCCCTGTTTTTCCAATTAAGTAGGCGAACTCTCCTGATTGCATCGTTAGCGAAACATTCTTAAGGATTAGAATATCACGTTGAAAAACGGATGCTTTCTCTAAATGCAGTATTGGCTTATTCATAGTACAGTCTTAACCGGCTTCATAGCCTTTATTGCAAAGTTAGCGATTCAGTAATTACTTTACCCTAGTATGGTCAATAAAAAAGGGGCTCTGATGAATCAGAACCCCTACATATCTATTACAGAGAAATTACTTTACAAGGCCTGAGAAACCCATAAATGCCAAAGAAAGTAGTCCGGCAATTAAAAGTGACATAGGAAAACCCTTCATAGCTTTAGGATAACCAGTAACCTCCATCTGTTCGCGGATACCTGCCATCAAGATCATAGCTAGTGTGAAACCGGCACCAATTGCTGCAGCATATACCACACTTAAAACCATAGAATACTGTTTCTGAATAGCCAATAGAGCTATGCCCAAAACAGCACAGTTGGTAGTAATCAAAGGTAAATAAATACCTAAAGCCTGATAAAGAGACGGTACAGCCTTTTTAAGGATAATCTCAACAACCTGAACTAGAGATGCTATAACAAAAATAAAACTAATAGTCTGCATAAACTCAATTCCGAGTGGAACCAAGACGAAGTTGTAGATAAGATAGGTAACAAGATTTGCCAATGCCATAACAAAGATTACGGCAGCACCCATTCCTATTGAAGTAGAGACCTTCCCCGATACCCCAAGAAAAGGACATATTCCAAGAAATTGCGCTAATACAACGTTATTTACGAAAAGCGCTAATATAATAATGCTTATAAATTCCATAGCTCTTCAGATTAAATATTGTATTTAGCTTTAACTCTATTCATAATGGCAATCATATAGCCATAAGTAATAAATGCCCCCGGAGGCAATATAAAGATTAGGATGGTTTGAGCATTCTCACTTAGAAGCTTAATCTCGAACAATGAACCATTACCAAGTAGTTCCCGTACCAAAGAGAGTAATGTAATGGCCATCGTGAAGCCTAGCCCCATGCCCAATCCATCAAGGATTGCAGGAACTACTTTATTCTTTTGGGCAAATGCTTCTGCTCTTCCAAGAATAATACAGTTAACAACAATCAACGGAATGAAGATGCCCAGAGTCTTATAGAGATCAGGAACATAAGCCTTCATAACCATATCAACAATGGTCACAAAGGTGGCAATCACAACAATAAACGCAGCTATACGAACCTTATCAGGAATAAAGTTCTTTAGCATGGCAATGAACATATTAGAGAAGAGGAGAACAAAGGTTGTAGCAGCACCCATACCCAATCCGTTAATACCAGAGGTAGTAACGGCCAGAGTTGGACAAGTACCTAACACCAACACAAATGTTGGATTCTCCTTTATCAGTCCGTTGGTAAAATACTTCAGATTCTTCATTATTCAGCTCCTCCTTTCCCGGCGGTTGTATCAGCCGAAACACTCAACTTTTTAACAAGATCATAAGCCTTCTGCATTGCATCACAATAGGCTCTTGACGAGATAGTAGCCGCAGTTATAGCGTCTACCTCTCCTCCATCCTTTTTGACGATCATTTTATAAGATTCGGGATTCTTGCCCAAGAACTGGTTCTTGAACTTATCCTCTTTCATCTTGGTGCCTAAGCCTGGAGTCTCTTTCTGTTCTAAAACACTAATATTATTAATAGAACCATCTATTTTGAATCCAACCATTAAGTCAAATCGTCCTGAGAATCCTTTCTCGGTATAGGTTTTAACAGCAAAACCAACAACCTGCCCGCCCATAGTGCCTGTATATACGGTCAGTCCATCTACCTCTTTTTTGGTAGTCAGCGGGTCATTATCAAATTGAGGGAGAACCTCTTTAATGGCAGAAACCTCTTTGGCTTTATTTGCCTCCTCAATTGGTCCTTTGGTCAGGTTATAAACCATCCCTAATGACCCTGACATCACCAATGATATCAGAGCCAACGAAAGAACCATGTTCCTTAAATTCGATTCTAATTTCTGTGCCATCACTTCTATTTTTTAACGACACCGAAGCGTCCGGGTTTAAAAGCTTTATTTAACAAAGGCACTACCGCATTCATAATCAGTATGGCAAATGACACCCCTTCCGGATAGGCTCCGAAAAGTCGGATTAAAATAGTAATCACACCACAGCCTACCCCAAAGATCAACATCCCGGTAACCGACATAGGTGATGTCACCATATCGGTAGCCATGTAGAGTGCTCCTAACATCAATCCACCAGTAATCAAATGGAACAACGGATCAATATAATGATCAGGGTTAACCAAATGCATTATCCCGGCAAAGATCAATGCACTTCCAATAAATGCAACTGGAATGTGCCAGGTAATTATCTTCTTATAAAGCATAAACAGCCCTCCAAGAAGCAATGCAACAGCTGAAACCTCCCCTATTGAGCCACCCATATTACCCATTGCCAGGTTAATATAGTCGGGAAGTTGGTTCATCAAGGTCTGCATAGTCTCACCCTTCTTCAGCCCCTCTGAAACCAGCCCTAATGGTGTTGGACCAGTAACAGCATCTGACAATGTCATACTAAGCTCAGTTGGCTTAGGCCATGAAGTCATCTGAACCGGAAAAGAGATCAACATAAATACACGACCTACCAATGCCGGATTAAAAGGATTCTTTCCCAATCCACCAAATGACATCTTCGCAATACCAATTGATACGATTGCACCCACAACAATCATCCAAATCGGAAGATTGGCAGGTACGTTAAAGGCTAACAACAACCCCGTCAGGGCTGCAGAACCATCGGTTACCGATGGCTTCTCTTTCATTACAAAGCGCTGAATCAAATACTCTACGGCAACACAGCTTAAAATAGAGACTAACGTCAATATTATGGCTGGTAACCCGAAGAAATAAAATGAAACCAGTGCGGCCGGAATAAGGGAGATTATCACCCCTCTCATTATCTTTTGTACAGAATCATCTGTATGAACATGAGGAGATCCGCTGATAGTAAGCATACTCATATCTTACGGCTGATTTATTCGTTAATATCTTTATTGTACTGATTTTCTACTGCGCATGATCTTACCTGTCTCTGATTTTCCCAACCTGACATAGTCAAGTAACGGACGACCAGCAGGACAGATGTAGTGACACGATCCGCACTCAATGCAATCCATTACGGCATTCGCCTCGGTAATATCATACATCTTCTTACTTGAGGCCATCGCTAACAGATACGGCTCTAATCCCATAGGACAAACTCTAGTGCACCGTCCACAGCGAATACAGGGTTCTATAGCTACTCTTTCTACACCCTCCTCGATGACTAGAATACCAGAAGTACCCTTCACCATTGGAATATCAGGCGTTGTTACTGCTTTACCCATCATCGGACCACCACTTACAATCTTTGCTTCATGCTCAGCATTGTATCCACAGTGAGCGAGAAGATCGGCTATGGATGTGCCAATTCTAACCATGAAATTACCAGGCTCTTTCAGCCCTTTTCCAGTTATAGTAACCACACGCTCAACCAATGGCTTATTCTTCTGTACTGCTTCGTAAACTGCAAAAGCAGTTCCAACATTATTTACAATGCATCCAACAGAAATAGGGAGCTTACCCGAAGGCACCTCTCTGCCGGTCAAAGCCTTTATAAGCTGCTTCTCACCTCCCTGCGGATATTTCACCTTAAGTCCATAAACCTCAATATTTGTATACTCTTGAGCAACTTTAGTTAACAGATCAATGGCATCAGGTTTATTGGCTTCAATACCAATCAAAGCCTTGGAAGCTCCACTGGCTTTCATCAGAAGCTGAACTCCAATCATTATCTCGTGAGGGCGCTCCAACATTAACCGATGGTCAGAGGTCAGATAAGGCTCACACTCAACACCGTTTATGATGATATACTCAGCTTTGTTGCCTTCAGGAACCATCAGTTTAACCTGCGATGGGAAGGTAGCACCACCCAAGCCTACAATACCCATTTCAGTAACCTTTTTTATAATCTCCTCTTTCGAAGCTTTAATCTCGGTAACTAAAGCAGAGGTAGTATCAATGCCCTCAAGCCACTCATCGCCCTTGGTCTCAATAAATATTGCAGGTTTACGATATCCGCTGGCATCAACACACTCTTCAATCTTGGTTACAATACCCGAGACCGGTGAATGGATCGATGAAGAGATAAAGCCCTCTTGCCGAGCAATAACCTGACCCACTTTAACCTCATCGCCCTTGCCAACAGTTGCCACTGAAGCTACACCCAGATTCTGATGCAGCATTACCCTGGCAAGTGTCGGTACTGGAAATGACTCAATAGCCTTATGGGCTGTAATCTTATTCTCCGGAGGATGAACCCCTCCTATTTTAAAAGTCTTCAATCTCACTTTGCTATGCTTTTAGGTGATTGACTACATTTATTAATTCTCTTAATTCTCAACTGCCTCAGTTGCCTCAGCCGCCTTTGCCTTTACAGGAAAATTAAGCTCATGAATTGCACCTGTCGGACACTCTGCTACGCACTTACGACAGAGACGGCATTTTGCATCATCAATGTAAGCGATATTATTCTGCAGCGTTATCGCCTCAAATGGACAAATTTTAACACACTTTCCACATCCAATGCAGGCCACTTCGCAATTCTTCTTTGAGATGGCACCCTTCTCTGTGTTCACACAACTCACAAAGATTCGGCGGTCTTTCGGACCACGTTTTCTAAGCTCGATGATATTTCTTGGGCAGGCCTTTACACAGGCACCGCAAGCCACACACTCATCATGTACAACAGGTAAGCCAGTAGTCTCATCAATGTGGATTGCATCAAAAGAGCAGGCAGTAACGCAGTCGCCATGCCCTAAACAACCATTTTTACACCCCCCCTCACCAGCAAAGAGAGCAGCCGATGAAGCACAACTCTGTGCACCATCATAGTTCACCTTTTGAGGAGAGTGAGCCTTACCACCATTGCATCTAACTACAGCAATCTGAGGATCACTAGCCTGAGCTTCAAGACCAAGAACTGCGGCTACCTTAGCCATTACCTCGGCTCCTCCCGGCGGGCAATTCATACCCTCTAGTGAACCTTTCTGCACCACAGCCTCCGCAAAATTGCGGCATCCGGCATAACCACATCCCCCACAGTTAGCCCCTGCCAAAAACTCAGCTACCTGATCGATCCGGGGATCTTCTATTACCTTAAACTTCTGGGCAACGAAGTAGAGTACCACTGCCGCGGTTATGCCTAAACCGGCCATGGCAACCATTGCATAAACAATAATTAGATCCACTACTTTTGGTTTTTATGTTGGAAACTACATTTGGCATCACCCTAAGGCGATTTCTTTCTAAAGCTTTACAAATGTAAGAATATTGTTCAATCCTGATACAGTTATGATTAACGAATCACCTTACTTACTACAACCTGAATACCAACATATTATCTAACAAATATTAATAAAAATTACACATATAGAAACATACATGCAATTAAGATAGAACCAGTTAACAATCAATGATTAGACTCATTATAAATTACAGTATGATTAACCTCCCATCTTCGAGGAGGGTGGTATTGACAGGGTACCGCATTAAAAAGCAACCCGCTCCATGACTTAACCTATCGGAATAGTGACAAAAAAGGTAGTACCCACACCTACTACCGATTCAAGATAGATCTCCCCTCCCAAAAGCTCAATCAATTGCTTACTAATAGTCAATCCCAATCCATTACCACCATACTTTCTAGTAAAGGATTGATCGACCTGACTGAACCTCTCAAACACTTTTTGGTGATACTCCTTGGGGATACCTATACCTGAATCACGAACAAAAAACTGAATCGTATTAGGATCTTTAAGTTTATACCCTATTTCAACATACCCCGATTCAGTAAATTTCACAGCATTATTTACCAGATTCGTTAAAACTTGCTTTACCCTATACTCATCACTTTCAAGTTCAATGTCACCAGCTTGTTTACTAACCCTTAATTCAAGACCCTTGCTGTGACAATTAATCAACTGTTCACACACCACGATATCAATAAGACTCTCAACCAGAAAACTCCTCTTCTGAATTGAGATAAGTCCCGATTCAATCTGAGAGATATCCATGATATCACTTACAATAGCTTGCAGGCTGCGACCATTTTGTTTAATTGCATTTAAAAACTCGGTTTGCTGCTCGGTAGAAAAGAAAGGATCAAGCAGGAGGTCGGAGAAACCAATGATACTATTCAAAGGTGTTCTGATTTCGTGGCTCATATTTGCTAGAAAAGCCGTTTTAAGCCTATCAGACTCTTCAGCTTTCGATTTAGCCACAACCAGATCCTTTTCCGCCTTTAATCTGTCGGTGATGTCATGTATAATTGAATAGAGAAGCTTCCTGCCAGCCACAACGATCGGCGAGCTATAGACCTCCACAAAACGTACCTCTTTATTCGCCAAACGATGCTTAAAGATAAAGTAGTTCTTATCCTCTTTATGAGCTAAGCTCATTTCAGATAGAATCGTGTCATCATCAAGTAGGTTAATATCGCTGATGTTCATACTCATCAACTGATATTTACTCCAACCATAATAACAACAGGCGGCAGGGTTTGCCTCAACAATCTCACCCGTTTCAGAATCTATCAGCAGTAATACAGCCTTACTTCTCTGAAACAGGTTCCTATAACGCTCCTCACTCTCAAGAAGAGCCATCTCAGACAACTTCTTCTCTGTGATATCCTCAGTCATGCAGAGGTGCATTGAATGAGCTCCATCACTCTCTTTTATGGGAACAATTGATATCTTAATCCAGATTGAGGAGCCATCTTTTCGTTGATATAACTTCTCCTTTGTAATACTATCAACCTTACCAGTATTGAGACTAATCATGCCCTCCATAACCATAGAAACATCCTCGGCACTTGGCAGCTGATACCAGTGCATAGAGGTCAGTGTCTCTCTACTTCTCAGGTTAATTTCAGCAAATTTATCATTAACATCAATCAACTTGCCCGTATACGAGTCAACCAACGCCAAACCCAAAGGAGCGTTCTCAAACATGGTTTGAAAGCGTTGCTTATTCTTTGCTGCTTCAGCTTCAACGGCCTTAATCTCAGAAATATCTTTAGCAAAAGTAGAGACCCCGAAAACATTATCCCCCTGCTTTAATAGATTCAATGTAACCAGAAAACTTTGATTGGTTACCAATGATCTATGTTCTATTGTAAAGGAGCCCGCCTTCTTAGCTATCTCATAATATTCTCTCCATTGCTCCACTGAGGAGGGACCTCCGGGGAAAAAAGCCTCAATGGCATCCCCCTTCTTAATATGCAGACCCCGAGCTAGTGTATACGACTCGAAAGTCGGGTTCCAGTCAACTAAGGAGAGGTCATCCGGATCAACAATCCATACCAAATCAGGGCTACTATCAACAACTGATCGTAATAACGCTTTCGACTGTTGCAATTCTTTCTCGATAAACTTTCGTTCAGTAATATCATCCAGGAAGAGAGCAAACTGACCCTGACAGGGAGAGAAGGCACGAATACCAAAATAGAGACCCAGCAACTCACTATTTTGCTCCCACTGATACGGATTACCGGTGATAGCAACCTGATATAATCGTTGGGTTATTTCATCCGATAACTCAAAAAACAACTCTTTAGATCTCTTCCCTACCTCATTAGCACGCTTAATTCCAATCCTATTCTCTACAACAGAGTTAAGGTCAATCAACCGATGGTCAAAAGGATTCCCATTGCAATCGAAAAGAACCTCGAAAAGCAGATAACCATTCGTCATATTCTCAAAGACCATACGATACTGCTGCTCACTACTCTTTATCAATTCAGTTGCCTTCCTATTCTTATCCTCCAGGGCAATAGTATCTAGAGCGAAATTCACCTCTCCGATCACATCAAGAAGGAGAGCAACCTCATCCTCATCAAAAAAGTCGATATCTGATGAATAGATTGTAAGCGCCCCAATGACCATATCCTCCTTTTTTATAGCAAGAGCAATTGACGATCTATAACCTCGCTTTATAGCTTCAGCCCTCCATGGCTCGAAATCAGGGTCAAGATAGAAATCAGAGCAGACATAATAAGAACCAGATCTAATAGCCTTACCTGTTGGGCCTTGCCCATCAGGAGTATCGTCTAACGAGACCGGCTTCATAGACGACAGATAACCATTCCCATTTCCTGCAAAGACCACAGGTTTAATAACACGCGATGCATCATCAACTCGTCCTATCCAAGCCATCTCAAACCTGCCTGTATTCACTACTATCTTACATACCGCATCAAAAAGCTCCTGTTCGTCTTTGATCTTAACAATAGCCTTACTCACCCTACTGATAACAGAGTAGAGTCGATTAGATTTCAGAAGTTTAATCAGGTAAGAAACAACAGATGCATTCTCGTCAGTGGATAAGGTACCGTGATCAGCCGGAGACCTTGGATCATTGTGCTCCTCAATCTGCTTTAACAACTCTACGGCAAGCTTCTCATCAATGGTGTTTCGGAGAATCATAGACTTTTCATATTCAACTCAGAAAGATACAACTTCTAATGAATCATAACTCAAATTGGTGGTAAAAATTAAGATAAACTATACAAACTATAATCCATTTAAAAGACTAAAAATAAGACGCCCGGCAATACCATGGGTGTTGTCGGGCTCGGAGGGAGTGTCCCAGTGGGACTCTCCATTTAAAGTAATTGCTTACTTTACGCTGTAAAGATAATTCAAATTCCAATAGAAAACACAATATTAACATTTTAATACAACAATCTATAATCACCTATTCAAAGAGGGGGGTTAAATGCGCCAATTCGACAAGTTGAAGCAGAGATATTTCAAAAAAAAGCAAGAAGTATGTTTGTCTGTGATCATAAATTTACACACTTAAGAAGACCAAAACGAAGAATAAGATCTCAAATCATGCGTCTTCCCATTGTGAGGACAATAAATGCAAGCTTTAATAATATTTTACAAGGGTCACCTCTGATTTCAATAGACAATTCAAACAAAATTGATATTTCTATGGTGAGTTTAAGAACTATTTCAAACTTTTGCCTCAGTGGATGAAGCAGGGGAAATATGGATGAATGAATTTTCAACCAGGTAAAAAAAGGTTTCAATCCTTGTTCCGGTGGACAGTACTGAGGAAGTTTGTTTCGGTTGTTTATGAACTTGCTGCATTGAAGTTTCAATCCTTGTTTCGGTGGAATGTACTGGGGAAGTAAAATCCATCCAACCCAAAAACCAGTAGCCCTATAGTTTCAATCCTTGTTTCGGTGGAATGTACTGGGGAAGTGAACTGACTTATTTCACATCTGCAATGTGTGAGGAGTTTCAATCCTTGTTTCGGTGGAATGTACTGGGGAAGTTTTAAAGTCAGATAATAATCCTCGACTTGATTCAGGTTTCAATCCTTGTTTCGGTGGAATGTACTGGGGAAGTACTTTTGGTTTTGACGATTATAATTAATGAGTCAAGTTTCAATCCTGTTTCGGTGGAATGTACTGGGGAAGTTATCTAAGGATTATAGGCACCAAAATGGTATGAAGTTTCAATCCTTGTTTCGGTGGAATGTACTGGGGAAGAGTTTGTGCCTTTCAGCTGTTAATTATTATCTTGAAGTTTCAATCCTTGTTTCGGTGGAATGTACTGGGGAAGTCATCTGTTGTTGCTTGGTATGACTCGTATTCCTGCGGTTTCAATCCTTGTTTCGGTGGAATGTACTGGGGAAGATATAACATTTCCTTTTGAGTCCGATCTTTGACAGTTTCAATCCTTGTTTCGGTGGAATGTACTG
>JAJTBW010000023.1 GCA_021286705.1 Sphingobacteriia bacterium | reverse complement strand
ATTATTGATGGTATTTGTTCTTCCGAATTGCCCAATAAAGCGATTTCGGTGGCTTTTAAGAGGCGATTTCGATCGATGAGGTCTGTTGTGTTGTGTGGTGTGGTTTGTCTGTTGAGGATGGCTATAAGTTCGTTGTTGGATAGGTTAGAGAGATTGTCAATAAGGGAAGAATTTACTCCCCTTTCTTTTCTTGCCCAACCTTTGAGAAAAGATTCAATATACATTCCTGAGCCGCCACAGAGAATAGGTTGTTTGCTTTTTTCGTTAATAATATCGAGAGCGTTTCGGGCATCCATACCAAATTCGTGAATATTATACTCGTATCCCGGCTCTTTGATATCAATAAGATGATAGGCAATAGTGTTTCCGTTTACTGTGTAATCTTCAAGATCTTTACCAGTGCCAATATCCATTCCGCGATATACCTGTCGACTGTCGGCACTTATTATTTCTCCATCTAATTGATACGCCAAATTGGCTGCAACTTTGGTCTTACCCGTTGCTGTAGCACCAAGTATAGTAATTAAAGGCTTTATAAGGTTTGCCATTCTTTGAATCTAAGTTTAAGTTCGAGGTAATAAAGAATGTTACGGATTCGATTCAGGTCGTTGGTTGAAATGGACATGAATTGATTCTTAACTTTTTGAAGGGACTTGGGTAAGGGTTTTATAGTTTCATAGGATCGGTATAAATCATTAGTGTTGTTGTGAAATCCTTCTCTTGTTTTTAAGTATTGAAGAGATTTTAAGCCATCTATCTTTTCCTTAACAAGCTGTTGCTTTGGTCTCTTGGTGTTCATTATTTGGGTAACTATATCAACGATCTTTTCTTTGTTCAGTATAAGCAGTAAAAGACTAAGTGGTTCAGTCCAGGATTCTTGTTGAAGAAGTTGATTTGATCGCTGATCCAAATTACCTAGAAAGTTGTAGATCGAATTGAGTTCGATAAATGAGCCTGGGTTGAAAAGTGGGTACTGTTCTGATATCTTGTTGGCTCCGGATGCTAATGCGGGACCAGTTCCGAAAATTACTCTGTTTGAAAGCCTTGTAGAAGGAGAAACGGCGATAGGGTTCCATGTAGCTAAGATACCCTTTTT
Organism: Sphingobacteriia bacterium; assembly: GCA_021286705.1. GTDB lineage: Bacteria > Bacteroidota > Bacteroidia > Bacteroidales > TTA-H9 > JAJTBW01. Next base: position 31,758 of record JAJTBW010000023.1, on the reverse strand, counting down.
TACTATTTTTTGTAGGAAATAGAAGTCCTCACCCGCTTGGTTATTCGACATCCCGCCAAACTTTAGATAGCTTGTTGTACGACAAGAAATTGCTGAACCGAAAGCGGTAAAGGAAAAGGGAAGGCTTTGTTGTAATGAATTGATGGCAATCCATCGCAGATGTATTTCATAACGCAGGATTGCTCTATCAATAGGATCATAGTTATTTAGATCATGATAGTAAGGGGCGGCAATTGCGTCGATAGAAGGCTTATCGGTGAAATTTTTGAGAATAGATTGAATGTAATTCTGTGGATAGAATGTATCGGCATCCATAAAGATAAGGATGTCGGGCGGGTTAGATTGCTGTAATAACAGATTAATGGCACTTTTTCTGGCAAGACCGGCTCCGTGTAGTTTTCTATCCCATCTCTTTCCAGGGGAGTAGTTATCTGCAATCAATATTTGAAAAGGCGTCTTTGTTTCACGAATGATAAATTCGGTATTCAGATTGTTCAGGTAGTCTGGGTCATTGTTTTTATCTAAAACATGGCAGTTTACCGGTATCTCGGGTTGATTTATACAGAACGCAACTAGTGAGGGTTTGACGATTTGATTAGATAGGCATTTTAAGAGGCTTTCTATGCAATCCTTCTCTTTGAATAAAGGAACGGCAACACCAACAGATAGCATATGAGAAGAATTTGTTTGGTACATGATACAAAATTAGCATGTAATTAATTAAGATGGGTCACTTGAATACATGTTAAACGCCAAAAGGAACCCGAAATACTTCGAGTACCTTTTGGCGTTTTGATCACTAATTATTAGGTATAGAATGCCTTCAGAAGATTAACTATTAGAATCTATAATAAGATATTGTGTCAATTCTTCTAAGACATTCTTAATTAGTATCGGTTAAGGAAATGCTGTCCGAATCTTTCGAAAGCAGCCTTTTCGAGCATCTCTTTTTGTGAGGGATCTGCGATGCTGATAAGGAGTTTAGCTCTCTCTTGCAGAGATTTTCCGTAGAGATTAACTGCGCCATGTTCAGTTACAACCCAGTGGATGTTGGCTCTGGTTGTGACGACACCGGCTCCAAGATTAAGAGTAGGAGCAATCTTACTGATTCCCTTTTCAGTCATTGATGGCAAGGCAATGATAGGTTTTCCGCCTTGAGAGTGAGCAGCACCTCTGATAAAATCGATCTGACCACCTACACCAGAGTAGAATTTAGTCCCGATAGAATCGGCGCAAACCTGCCCCGTTAAGTCGACCTGAATGGCAGAGTTGATGGATGTAACTTTAGGATTTCTACAGATCACATCAACGCTGTTAGTATAGCCTACATCCTTCATCAGAACACCTGGGTTATCATCGATGAAATCGTAAAGTTTCCTAGATCCCATTAGGAAGGTTGATACGATTTTGCCTCTGTCAATGCACTTATTTTTACCGTTAACTACTCCAGAAGCAACGAGTGGTAATAATCCATCAGAAAACATCTCGGTGTGAACACCAAGGTTTTTGTGGTTTGTTAGTTGAGCAAGAACAGCGTTTGGGATTGCTCCGATACCCATTTGAAGAGTAGCACCGTCTTCTACTAAGTTAGCTACGTGAGAACCAATAGCGTATTCAACTGCACTAATAGGACCAGGAGCTGCTTCCGTAAGAGGGGTGTTGTCTTCACAAACATGTGTAAGGTTGCTAATGTGAATCATTGCATCACCAAATGCTCTTGGAACGTTTGGATTAATGACACCGATAACAACATCTGCCACTCCAATAGCGGCAAGGGTGGTGTCAACAGAGGTTCCTAAAGAGACCCATCCATGTTTGTTAGGAGGGCTAACCTGAACCATGGCTACATTCATTGGGATAACACGATCTCTTATGAGCTTCTGTGTTTCGTTAAGGAATACAGGGATGTAATCAGCATAACCTGATTGAGTCTGCTTCCTCACATTATGACCAACGAAAAAAGAATCTAATTGGAAAATGCCTTCAAATTCTGGCTCAGTATAAGGGGCAGGACCCTCAGTATGTAAATGATGAATGGTGATGTTTTTGATTTCGCCTTGCCGGCCACGATCAACCATAGCGTTAATTAATCCTTGGGGTGCACAGGCAACACTGTGTATCAGAATATGATCCCCACTTTTAATAGCTTTTACTGCTTCCTGAAAGCTAATGATCTTATACATGTGTATATATTTAGGACAATTAAGAACAAATTGTACTTCAAAATTACGTATTATTTTGTTACACTCTGGTTTTATGGATCATTTTTCTTGCTCAGTTGATGTAAATAGTTATAGATTTTGATCTAAAAACAGTATAGATTAGAGGTTAATTATTGAGGTGCAATAATACCCGTTATTAGAATAGTTAGCTTTCAGGTTTATGTATTAAATGTTTGAGATTAAATTGGGATAACTTAAAAATAGCCGGGAAGAGGACTGACAAATGTAAAAGGCTGCCCAATTTAGGCAGCCTTTTACATACAATACATTATAAAAGATTAATTCAATGAGTATTCTTTAAGCATAGATTTCAATACTTACTACTATTTATAGGTCACGCTTTCTGATTATAAGATAGGTGAGTAGAGCAAAAATGATAGTCCAAGCCAAGACGATTATGACATCCAAGAAGTCGATATAAGTTCTGAAGTTTACTCCAAACATACGCATTAGACCACTGTTAGGTACATCAATTAACCGCCCAATAGCGGCTAGTGGAAAGATTCGTTGAAGCCATTCCGGTGAATAGTGGTGTGCTATTGGTTCTAGAATAACGGAGTATGTAAGTAATATTCCTATAGCAAAGAGTGCTTTCTTTACAAGAGTACCTATCAAAAGAGCTAACATTCCAAAGGCAAAAACTTCTAAAAAGTAGGCGCCTAGGTAGTGGAACTTCTCAAATACCAACAGAATAGAGGAGTCTTTAGAATGACTAAGTCCAAGGAGGAATCCATTAATTAAAAGTAAAACCACTAGAGAGGCTGATATTACAAAGACCAAAATAATCTTGGAAGTTACAATCTCATTACGACTTAGACCATCAATAACGTTTTGTCTTAATGTTCTATAAGTATATTCATTGGTAACAATCAGAGTGATAAGTAGGGCAGGGAAGAGTAGGAAAAAGCGCATCCCTGCAAGATAAGTCAGGTTATGCCAGATGTTTGGAAATTCATAAAGTGAGAATTGAGGGATAGGGATTGGTGCATTCGAAGGGCCTTTAACATTTTCATTTATGAAAGGTTCTATACCCCAGTAAAGTGTAGTCAGTCCCACTGTAAGGATTATAGCCATTCCCCAGAAGATCCAGTATCGGCTGATTTTATTATACTCAATTTGCAGTAGTTTAATCATTTTTTAGCTCTTAGAGGGGTTCTTTAATAATTCAAGGAACTGGCTTTCTAATGATCTTTGGCGATAGGCCAAATGGCTAATATAGATACCTTGATTGGTAAGCCATTGGTTAAGATCGGCTGGATTTGGCTTTTGAGAGAAGTTCACGATTAGAAGTCCATTTTCTTGTTTGACCTCTTTGACATCTTGGTAATTCAGGAGGTGTTGTTGAAGGGCTACCATATTTTCTGCGCCTATTTCCAGGCTGTCGGTGGTACCAAGTATGCTGTCAACTGCTCCTGAGAAAAGAAGTTGACCTTTTCTGATTATGGCAACATGAGAACAGATCTTTTGAACTTCGTCAAGTAGGTGGCTGGCCAGGATGATTGTAATTCCTCTAGAGGCAATCTTTGTTACCAATTGTCTTATTTCAGCGATCCCCTGCGGATCTAATCCATTTGTTGGCTCATCAAGAATCAGGGCTTGAGGGTTACCCAATAGGGCAGCTCCGATTGCTAGTCTCTGTTTCATCCCATAGCTAAATGTTCTAAAGGGGCTCTCTGCTCTTTCAAATAGGCCAACAGTAGTCAGAACCTCATCAATGGTCGAGAAATCGACACCTTTGATCCTAGCAGCTAGCTTTAGATTATTTCTAGCGCTCAAATAAGGATAGAAGTTGGGCGTTTCGAGAACGGATCCGATCTTTTTTCGGATGTCATTAGATGGTTCCTGGCCAAACCATTTATAGGTACCTGCTGATTGATGGACTACGCCTAGTACCATTCCAAGGGTGGTGGTTTTGCCACTTCCATTAGGACCTAAAATACCGAAAACCTCTCCTTGGTTTATGGAGAGGTTTAGGTTTTTAACGGCTTCAATTTTGCCGAATTTTTTGCTTAGACCTTCGATTTGAAGTATTGAATTCATGCAAATAGTATTAGAGTCGAATCATAAAGGAGGCTTTTATCATAAAGGGATATACCTTTTTATCAGAAAGAGGACCCCTGTCAAGGTAATTTAGACGATGGAAAGCTTGAATTCTTACAACTTTAAATAAATTTTCAATACCATAAGAGATTTCGACATAAGGCTTCTCCCAAGACATCGTCCTGAAGGGTGTCATCTCTCTACCATTGTAAGAAGGTGCCAGAAGACCATTGGGGTTATCACCACCAGGATTACCATTCTCATCAAACGTACGTATGTAGTTTTTATTATCATAGCTTGAGAAGATAACATTTACTCCGGCTACTTCACGAAGCTTGAGTCTTTTAAGAAGTGGGATACGATTAAAAAGTAAACCATCAAAATGGTGAAGAATAATGGCTTCTACTGATGCATCGGCTGCAAATTCAAAGAAGTTCATTAGGTTATAGCTTTTCTCAGACGAGAAGATAGGCTCATTACCTTGGAAAATATTGGCAAGTGGGTAAGGAACTTTTCCAAATACTTTTGTGGCAGTGATATTGTAATCTAATCGTCCAAGGTACCCTGTGTTCCAAAAGCGTTGTACATTAAGTGAGAGCTTGGTATAGTTGAAGTCACTGCCGAGGATATCTTTGACACCCATTGTAGCCTTAAAGGTCCATACATTGCCACGAAGAGACTCTGCACCAAAGCGCCAGTTATCTTCAACGAGCCAAACACGTTTAGCTGAATAGCTTGTAACAAAGGTAAAGTCAGTAGATCTAAAATCAGAATGAAGGTTATTGTTATCATCATACCATGCAAAGGTATAGTCGCCTATAGGCTGGAAGTGTTTGTGATTTATAATAAACTTACTGTTCCATCCTCGCCAATGGTCTGTTTCATACCAGATACGTGTCTGATCAGTCAGACTCATTCTCTGTAGAAAGCCAAACTGACTAGAGAAGATAAACAGCCAATTCAGGAACACGTGCGATTCAAGGAAATCAGGATCAATACCGAGTCGTTCAACATCATATTGATGTCGTATACCAATTTTTTTCCATTTTGCTCTGTCGAGGAAATACTCAACTTGACCATTGTATTTTAATTTAGTGTCCTTGAAGCCATAGGCAAGATGACCTTTTAAAATCCATTTTTTACTCCAATCGATATTAGTCTGTAGTGTCGTCTGGAACCGGAAACCTTCTACGTCATTATATCCAAACATGGTATACCAGTGCCCAAGTTGCACATATTTAAAGTTGTAGTATCCGTCCCAAAGAATACGAATAGCTTTTCGTATTGTGGATATTCTAGGTGACTTTCTTAATGAATCAATGACAGAATAGGATCGCTCTACAGATTCTGCGTCTGTGATCATTTTTCGACGTTCAGCCTGCCAATACTCTTCTTCTTTGTTTCTACTATTTGGGTCAATTTCCAGATTTTGCTGGTAGAATTTAATTGGTTTAGGTTGATTGACGATAAAATCTTTATTAGCGATATAGAATTTGCCAATTAGTCCAGCCGTAGAATCCCCTAAATCTTGTAAATCGACAAGAACACGAGTTTTAGCTGGTACAAATGATTGGTTATCCTTAATTTGCTCGTAATCTTGTTGGATTTTATAGCGTTCGATGAAGTTAATATTTGCAGTTGGAAGAATCTCAAGGTCTAGTCTTCTAAGTGCATAGTTTTTTTTAGATATCCATATTTTCCCGCTAAAAAGTAGGTCAACATTGTTTCTGGGCTTCACTTTTAGTTCAATGCAGCTGTCATTATCAATGGGGATCGTATCTTGAATGTAGTAGTCGTAAAAAGAAAGAGACCCGGCTCCGATAGGGGATAGGAAAGACCTTTCAAGGATATTAACGAAATTATCATTGAAGTTATATTCTTGAAAAGCCTTACCTATAAACTGTTCAAATATTTGAAAATTTTCTATTACCAGGCCTGTTATTTTGTTTCCATTGATAATGGTTTTCTGCCTTTTAGGATCCTTCAAGTAATAGACATCACTGAGTTGTTCCGTTATAAAGAAAGGGAGTACTACTTGCCCATGTTCTCCAGCCGCTTTTTGCAGAGAGTCAAAAATTGGGGCAAAGGGCTTCATCGTTTTTGAGTTCCTGAACTTTTCAGTGATCTTGTCCAATGAGATGTCAATCTTAGTGTAGCTTTTGTATTCATAAGCGTCAAGATTGTTCATGTTAAAGTTCCCTTTGTTTTCTCTGGCTTTTCTAATAATCTCATATGCGGGGTTTTCACCTGCTTTAACCACAACAAGACTTAAGTCAAATGAGGTAGGTTTAAGTTGGAAATCAATTGTTTGTGCGATTCCTTTTTTTATTTTTTTACTTCGTCCCTTGTAATTAATCACTAATACGCTTAATGAATCAAGAGGCTTATCTGTCTTGAGCGAGTAATTTCCATCAAAATCACTTGTTGTACCTATCGTGGTACCTTTGAAAAAGATATTAGCAAATGGGATAGGCTCATTGGTTTGAGCATCAGTAATTTTACCTTTGATAAAGGTTTGTTTACTTTGAGCAAATATTGAAATGGGAAGTAAGACAAAGATAAGAAGCAAGATTCTTTTCGTAACGGATGCTTGAAATGTCATAAGGTGAAATTCCTTTAATTGCTTTACTCTTAGATAGTTTTGTAGCTTTAAAACAGTGAGTTGGTCTAAATGTTCTCTTTTTTTGTCTCTTTGATAGAAAAAATCAGGGAGAGCGAGATGAAAACAGATAATTTTGTCATCAAATTATATAGACGCAAAATGAAGACCAGGGTTACACTGACATTACTATTTCTTTTTATAGGCCTATATTCTCAGTTGAATGCTACATTTTCAAACAGCGATGATAGTCCGTATAGATTATTTCATATAGCCAGATCGAAGAATGCAAATCTGGTTTGTTATGATGTTAATCTAAAGGGTAATAATCCCGACGAGGATAGTCCAATTCATGTGTATTGGATTAACAGAACAGATCATCCAGGTGAGAGAAGTGAGTTGAATTATATTCAAAGAACAATGGCTTATGGATATTCCTCAAAAAAATTCAGCGATGGTTCCTTTGAAGTATCGCTTGTCGCCTTTCCTGAACGTAAATTAATCGTGATAAAGGATGGCAAGGTATGGAGGAGCAGAATTATTATAAATGGTAAATTAGCTTGGCTTCAGAAAATATTTGTGCAAGCAAAGCCTGATAGTTTTATGAAGGTAGCATGGGTTGAACTGACCGGAGTTGATATTAAGACTGGGTCAGCATTAACCGAGCGGATTATACAGAAATAGATGATTTATTTGGAGAGTAGATACTAAAATATAGAGGGGTGCCAAGTTAAAAGAGGCACCCCTCTATCGTTATTTATTTAAACATCTTAATCTTTTCGTCAATGTGGTTGACAGGTTCTTCATCCATGATCTCTCTCATTGTATTTTTCAGTTTGATATGCTGAATAAAGAGATCGTGTTCTGGAACCACATTTTCTGAGTGCATAGGGCTCTTAAAATAGAAAGATAACCACTCTTGAGTTCCTGAGAAGCCTATTCTATGAGCTAAGTTCATTAAAAGAACTAGGTCAAGAGCAATAGGAGCAGCCAAGATAGAATCGCGGCACAAGAAATCAATTTTAATTTGCATAGGATAGTTTAGCCATCCAAAGATGTCAATGTTATCCCAGCCCTCTTTGTTGTCTTTTCTTGGTGGGTAGTAGTTGATTCTAACCTTATGGTAATAATCCTTATAGAGCTCAGGATACAATTTAGGTTGAAGAATGCTTTCAATTACGGAGAGCTTACTCTCTTCTTTTGTTTTAAATGACATAGGGTCATCTAAAACTTCACCGTCTCTGTTGCCAAGAATATTAGTAGAGAACCAGCCTTCAAGGCCAAGCATTCTCATTTTAAGCATTGGGGCTATGATTGTTTTAACCATGGTCTGTCCAGTCTTAAAATCCTTGCCTGCAATAGGTAGTCTCTTTTCTTCAGCGAGTTGATGAACACACTTCATGTCAACCGTTAGGTTGGGAGCTCCATTGATATAGGGAGTATTTTCAAGTAATGAAGCCCATGCATAAATCATACTTGGTGAAATATCTTCATGGTTTTCGGCAAGTCCTTTCTCAAAACTTGCAATTGTTTCATGTACTTCTGCAGGTTTGATAAATACTTCAGTGCTACCACACCAAATGGTTACAAGATCGGTAAGACCGTTTTTTGCTTTGAAAGAACGGATATCTTCTCTAACTTGCTCAACAAGTTCAGCCTTAGTAGCAGCTTTTTTAACGTAGGTGCCTTCTAACCTTTTAACATAGTTTTGATCAAAGACAGCTTTCATGGGGCGAAGAGCAGTCAATTCATCTTTAATAGGATCGAGATCCTTGTCAAGAAGAACTTCAGCAATTTTAGCACCTTCATAAGCACTTTCATCTCTGATATCCCAGCCACCAAAAACGATGTTGCTGAGGTCATATAAAGGAAGGAAGTCTTTGATCTTAGGGAAATTGTTTTCTTCACGCTTGCCAATACGAATGGTAGCCATCTGCGTTAAAGATCCTACTGGTACTCCATATCCTTTTCTTACAGCCATAACGCCTGCAATAAAAGTTGTCGCAACAGCACCGTTCATTCCTACAACAAGTACTCCTAACTTGCCGGTAGGCTTTACAGGTTTTCTTTCCATTATTTAAGAATTATATTGATAATATTTAAGAAAAATAGGTTTCAAATTTTCAAGATTGTCAATTATCAGGTCGGCATCTTTGCTTCTGGTCTCCTCTTTCCAGCTACGCGATTTCAACCATATTGTTTTAAATCCAACTGATTTGGCTGGCATGATGTCACGGTCATATGAGTCTCCAATAACAACTGTTTTTTTGGGATCACATTGAAGTGACCTGGTCGCAGCAAGGAAAATTTCTGGATCTGGTTTTCTGATACCTAACACTGCAGAATCAATTACTACACTAAAGAACTCGTCTATCTTGAATTCTTTCAGTACAGTCTGCATGTTACCATAGAAATTACTTACGATGCCCAGCTTATAATGCTTGTTTAAAAGTTGTAAAATAGATCTTGCATTATCCATGTTAAAAAGAACTGTTTTATAGCAAGATTCTAATATGAGCTTATGAAAGATTTTTATATCCTCAATTGATATTAGTTTTTCTTGGTTTAGAATGCTTAATTGTTGTTGAATTTGAAGAGAGATGGTATCGTAAAAGGTGTTTTCCGCATTGATCAGATTTTCAAGTAATTCTTCACCAGCCTTTACAAATGCTTTTTCATACTGGGTTTTTGGAATGTCTACCTTAGCAGATAGATATCCGTCCCAATAAGCCTCACTCCAGTGTACCCCATTTGTATCAAGGGTGCCTCCGAAATCAAATAAAATGGTAGTAATCTGGTTCATTAATCTAGTTTTTTGAAGTTGAAGATGATATTCGTAGTAAAATAAGTCCAATTAGTATCCAGAAGAATTCTCGGATTCGAGTCACGAAACTTACAAATACGCCTAATGCAGGTGTGAATTTTAGACTATCATAGACTAACCATAGACTTCCTTCTCTTGTTCCTAATTGCAGAGGGATAAAGAAAAAGAGGTTGGCTATTAATGAAGATGCAGCTGAAATGTAAATAGATGAGAATAGGTCTATATCGACTGATATAGCTTGCATTATAAAATAGAATTCAAAAGCACCCACAATACGAGCAACATACTCGAGTATTAAAGCTTGGTAAAACGATTTCCGCCTATTAGTGTATAGGTCAATTATTTGATCTTCAATGTTTGTAAGAGTAGTTTCTTTCTTATACAAATTTTCAACCATCTTCTTCAGGAAAGGAAATTTCCCGAAAAAACGTAACATTGAATATACCACTCCTTTCTTGTGCCAGGCATAAAATACAGAGATCATTAAACATAAGACCAAAAAAACGATCCCCATTGATATGTAGGTTGATTGCGTTAAAACAATATCCCAGAATGAGCTTAGCGTAATTAAGATTATTGCAGTTATCCAGAAGAAGAAGTGCGAAAGAATATGCATCATATTGTAAAGGATGATCGAAGAGGTAGCTCTTTCGATTCCAATACTTTTTTGAATATTGATCACTTTATATGGTTCTCCAGCCAACCCTACAACCGGGGTAATGTAGTTAATGGAAAAACCGCTTATAGTTAATTGCAGCAAAGTCTTAAAGTTAACCCCTTTAACTTTTCCCAGAATTACAAACCAAGCTGCAGCATTCATGATGTAAATAACCATCCAGATTCCCGTAATCGGCAAAAGCCACCAACCAGTCTTGGCTACATTTGATGCAATGTTTTTAAAGCCAAAATCCCAGACCAGAAAAACTAACATGATTAATCCGATCAGAAAAAACCCTATGTTTAGTGATTTCTTTTTCATTCTCTAATTCTTGGCGTTCAGTACAAGCGTCAAATGATGTTTACTGATCATCTCTTGTCTTATGACCATATAGATAAAGATTAGGTTTAGTACTGTGATTTCGAAGATCCAGTACCAGATAAGATGTCCAGTAAGAACTGAAATAAAGATTACGATCGCTCTTGTGTTAAATGTGAGAATATTGGTGTACTTCATGAGGGGCTTGTTATCGTTTCTAAAACTTTGAATAAGCCAATCAGGAAGTTGGTTTGGGTAAAGTTCTTTTACTGTGCTAACAAGCCTTTGAAGATTCTTAGTCAGTATTTCTTGCTGTTTTACATAGTTCTTATAGTTAGCAAGGAATAGCTTATTGATAAAGTCGTTTTTCCAAGTGAGTTGATTGTACTGCTCTATTACTTTTGTTGAATTATCAAATTCACTTCCACTAACTCCTTTTATAAAAAAGAGATGAGCATTTCTGTAATAATCAGCTACAGCTGCCTGAAAGATGTGAAAAAAACCTGTTAGAGCTGCAAATCCCCAAATCCATGACCCATAACCTTCATTTTGTAAACGTAGTGCAAAGTGGATATAGATGCTTACGAACCAGAAATTTCCTGCTAAGCCATCCAGGATTCTTCCTAATTGAGTTTTGTTATTGGTCATTCTTGCCAATTGACCGTCTGCACTATCTAAAGAATTTGCAATAACAAGGCTAATAATCCCAACGATATTTATCCAGATGTTTTCATAATAGAATAGATGCCCTGCTAATACGCCCCAAAAAATGCTTATAATGGTAAGTGTATTAGGTGTAATAGAGGCCTTTTCACTTGCTTTGGCTATGAGATAACCCACTTTTCGATAAAAGTGTATGTCAAGGAATTCTTCTGTGTCTAAAGATTTGTATGTTTGGCTTACATTATTCATCGCTTTTTGATCTTTGGTGCTGCTCTAATTGACCGGACTGAGAATTTTCTTTTCTATTAATTCAGAGATGTGCTTTGATGCGGTGTCTCGAATAGGTGCAAAACTTGGCCAGTCATTCAAATCTATTATCCAAATGTTTCCATGTATGTCAATCACTGCATCACCTCCATAAACATCAACATCAAGTATTTCTGCACAACGAGCAGCAATGTTCGATAGCTCTTTATCCTCAAATGGAAGTTTTCTAGATCCCGGATGATAGTACCAGTGAAAGAAACCACTATTTCTGACCGCATAGAATTTGACTACATCACCTTCGATCTGCTCCTGAATAACAGCTTCCTTTATACCCCTTCTGTTGTATTCTCTAACAGTGCCTGCAAGCTCATCTTGACTATATACAAGAGTTACATCTTCTCTATGAATAGCATGTACATCGCCTCTCTTGATCCAAACTTTAAATGAACCGTTAATAGAGGGGAGGCTGATTTCAGGAAGATTTTTATTGCAATTGACAACTACGCTTTTGGGAAAAGGTATTCCATTAGCTGGTAATATCTCGGCTGTCCGCGCTCGATAACAGTTAGATACTCCTGTGGTATTGTTTATTATCGTAATTCCCTTTTTTTCTAATGTCTTTAGGATATCAAGGGCATATCTGCTCCGAATCATACTAAAGATGAGTTGATAATCTTTCAGTAGATCAAGGTTTATTTCATCTTCTCCAAACAGGTCAATTGTGAACCCTTGCTTTTCGAGATTTTCAATGGTCAGCTTAAGAATAAGCGCATCGTTTTCAATATGATTTGGGGAATATCTATGCCCACGAGAGATAGCTGCTATTCTCATTTAACTAGTTATTAAGGGGTTTTAACAAACTCTGCTGATTAAGCTCTTGGAGTAATTTCAGCCCAGCATCTGTAGAAATACCTCTTACATAGTTGATAATTAGATTCTCGAATATAATTCTCCTGTTATCCTCACTATGTCTAATAATGTCGGGAGCTAATGCCAGATTGGTATGCTCAAGCAAAACACGAGCTGCAATTGCTAAATGAATATCAGACCTGATAAAGCCTTGCTCAATACCAATTTCAAGGAATTTTTTTATCTCTTTTTGTTTTTCAATATTATTCCTATATATACAGTCTTTCCATAGGTTGGGATAAAATCGTTCAATATCTTGGAAAAACAATGGGTTAATATATTGAAAAACTTGAAGATGGTGGTTCGCTATCTTAAACAAGGCTATAAGTACGTTTTCACTTTCAGCGATAATTGCTGTAGCTTCGTTACTTCTTGTCTCTTCAAAGTATTGAATGCACGCTCTAACCAGCTCTTCCTTGTCTGAAAAAAGTTCGTAAACCGTCCGCTTAGATGCTCCTGCATCTTGTGCAATCTGATCCATCGTAACACTTCTGACCCCATACGCTAGAAATCGTTTAACTGCGCACTCTACGAATCGTTGTTGTAGTGGTTCCATAGCTTCTATCTTAGTGCAAAGATAGAAAACTATTTTGGTTTATAGAGTTTTTCTCTTGAAAAAAGTAATTATTTTAAAAAATCAGATGCCTTTTGAATATCACTAAAGTGATCTATATCAATTATTTTTGCAAATTCATAAGCCTTAAGTCTAAGACTGTTGTTAATAAGTGCTTGTTGGAAATTACGCATTTTACATATCCCTTCCTCAATTGATTTATGGAGAATAGGCATGACTTTCGGAGTTAAATAGTAGAATCCACCACTGACTACCATTGCATTATTACGTTCAGACTGAAAACTTTGAATAATACCTTCAGAATTAGTCTCAACCCATAGAGGCTTTTCATCATCAACATACTTGGTAACGGCCATTATTCCGTCATATTCTTTGTGTAGCTTACAAAAGCTTATAAATGTCTTGAATTCATCCTCGTTGAAGATGGGGTCAACTGTGGTAAGTAAAAACGGCTCGTCAGCTAATTGATCACTGAGCTCATAGAAACTATGCATTGAACTTTCTGTCGTTTTAACTTTTATAAAAATTGGAATATGAGATTTAATCTCTTTAACGTACTCAAATAGTTCAGGGTAAATGGCATTTACTATGATATGTACAGAGGTAAAATTGTTATTCTCAGCTCTCTTAACCAATCTGTCTATTAGGGATATTCCATTGATTTGAACAAGTGGTTTAGGAATAAGTATGCCTTCTTGTCGTAGTCGCGAGCCTTCTCCTGCTGCAATAATTGCTAGTTTCATTGAAATTTCAGTTTCCCTTAAGTGCACATGGATTATGCCAAATTTGATAATTTCGTATAGTAATTATCTATACTTGAAAGTAAAGGAGTGTTTCTGTTACTTTCGGTTAGAACTTAGATAGACAGGAGGGCTTAAATAATGGAGCTAATCCCTTTAATACTTACCCATAATCCAAGAGCAATTAAAACTAAACCAAGTGCATTAATTAGAAGACCGAGGGTTGACAGCTTGATTTTAAGACGGTACTTAACTAAGATAATTGATAGTAGATAAAACCAAATGATACTTCCCAGTGAAATAAAGAAGGCATAAACAGTGCTAATTAGGATAGGGTAAGCTGGTTTAGATTCGGCTTTAGGTTTATTGGTATTTTCCTGGGTGAAAGCAAATTCTTTCGTTATTGTATTACTTGAATCAACCGGTGATATCTTTGATATCTCTTCTACATTCTTTCTTAGCATTTGGTCAAGGCCACCAGTGTTAAAGCCTAACCAAGCAACCAAAGAAATTGTTAAAAAAGAAGAGGTTAACCAACCAAGAAAGAGGGTAGGGTTGAGGAAATTAATAAGAAATCCAGAAAGAAATCCATTACGACCTTGATTGACAATTTTTTCGTCACTAGCGGGAAGTTTAATTTTGGTTCTGAATATCTTTATACCTATCGCAAAAATAAAAAAAGATCCAAGTATAAGTGCATAAGGGATATAAGGTCGATATAAATGATACGTCTCTGTAAGGCCTAGCACTCCTAAAAACACATATACAAAATCGGCAAACGAAGCTCCCAGAGCAGCCAATATACAATAACGCAGTTTCCCAGATAAAGCATTGCTTGTGATTAGTATACTAATTGGTCCGGCAATAGGCATTGAAAAAACAAAACCTGCCAGAAGACCAATTAGGGCTATGGTTATAAACGGGGAGATCATTAGAATTACGTTTTGTCAATTTTCTTTGCTAACTCGTTAGCAATCTCAAAATCTTCAGGAGTATCCATCTCCATACATAATAGGTCACCAACAGCTATTGGCTTTATTTGAAGTCCTTTTAATATGCTCTTTTCAAAGGCTACCTCATAATAGTCATTCAACTGGTTAAGACTATTTATATGATGATCCATGATTTCAAAAAGTGCATTAGTAGCTTCAATATCAAATAACTCAATCCCAATTGATTCACCTATTGCTTCACTTGGATTAACTGTTTTATTTATCTCTTTTACGTTTCCAGAAGAATCTATGATCACTTTTATCTCTTCCTCACTCAAGTTTGGTGATTCTCTCAGTGCAATGACATTTGATTCTCCAGATTCTAAAAGAAGTGAAATAATTCGCTCATCAAATAGAATATCACTATCAAGTAAGAGCATTCCTGAGTTTTCAAGGAATGGTCTAGCCAGGAATAGTGAATACATATTGTTAGTAGTCTGATAATCGGGGTTATGAACAAAATCAACTTCAATGCCTAAATTCCATTCAGCAACAGACGATTTTATTTTATCACTGCAAAATCCTGTAACAATTACAACATTTGATATTCCTGAGGCATTAAGACTTTTGAGAATACGAAGTAGTAATGGTTTTCCATTAACCTCAAGTAAAGATTTATGAGTGTTTTCTGTCAAGCTTTTTAATCTTCTTGACATACCTGCTGCCGGAATTACTGCTGTAAGTTTATTTTGCATTTCTCTTAATCAAGTCTTTATCTGTTTTCTTTTGAATCAAAATAAGGGAGACCGTAAGGATATTCATAGGAATAATCATCCAGAAGGCATAGAACTCAGGAATAAATAGAATTGCAGAGAGAGCCATTATAGTAATCTGCATTGTTGGACCTAAGATCGTCCACCACCACATGAGTGGCCTGTTTGCTTTATAATAACTCTTAGAAGGGACACTCTCAAGAGCTTTAAACGAATTATCCACCCTCGCGATTTTTCCTTGCCTGCTGGCGTAGTTTAAGTATATCGTAAGAATGATTCTATTAAAGAGCTGACCTTTGATTTTTCTAAGACGTTCTCTTTCCTCCGAGAATTTAGCTGTATCAATGGTATTGCTTAATGGTTCACCCAAAGCAAAGTGATTAAACCGTAGCCTTTGATGGTCAATCAACATACTATGAATTACATTACTTCCCCCTGTGAATATAATTGCAAGCCACCAATAAAACGGCTCTGAAAAAGTTGAACCATAACCAATAAGGAATCCCATATACATAAAGATGCCGACGATGTAATCAGCAACCCCATCAATGATCCTACCAGTTAATGTCCCGTTTTTCTTGATTCTTGCTAACTGCCCATCAGAACAATCCAAGATATTAAATAACATATAAAGAATCCCAGCTGCCAGAAATGAATCTCTTCCTCCTGCCATAGCAAAACACCCACCAATAATACCAAGTACCATTGCACTTAAAGTAATCTGGTTAGGTGTTATGTTTGAGCGTTGAATTGTTTTAACGAATAAGAAGGCAATAGGACGATAGAAAAACAGATCAGGCAGTTCCTCTGTCTCTATTGCCTTCAAGGAGCTTTTATATTCTTTATACCAGCTTTTTATCATTAAACCCGGCTAGCTACAAATTCCTTAATAGTTTGCATCAATAGCTTATTCTCTTCAGGCGTACCAAGCGAAACGCGAATGTGATGAGTCAGGTTATCTTCATCCATGAACTTGACAATCAGCCCCCGTTCAACTAAATAGTTCTTCATTGGAACCTTTATCTCTTCAGGTATCTCAACAAGGATAAAATTGGCTAGCGATCTGAATGCCTTAAATCCTTTAAGACTATTGAATTCGTTGAAAAACATGTCAAGATCGGCCAGCATACTTTGTCTCATCTCTTCATAGTATTCTGGTGAGTCCAATGCTGCAATTGCAATTCTCTCAGAAATTCTATTGTATCCAAGATATCTTGCTGAGAATCTATTAAATCGAGCATGGTTAGTTCCCATCAAAGCATAACCAACGCGTACACCAGCTAATGCATAATACTTAGAAAATGTTCTGATGATTAATAAATTAGGGTACGCGTCAACTAAATCATGAAGATAGTTTGTATCAGGATCGGCAAACAAAGTGTAAGCTTCATCAATTACCACTGTGATATCCTTACTTGCATCTAAAAAGCGAATAAGGTCTTCTTTGCTTATTGCATTACCCGTAGGGTTGTTTGGAGAGGAGATTAGAGCCAACTTTGGCTGTTCTTTTTCGAATATTTTAATCATAGCATCAACATTGTAAGTAAAGGTATCATCCTTTATTTCAATGGGATACTCTATTTTTACGCCACCTACTTCATCCGCAATTGCCTTATAGTACCACCATGAGTAAGCTGGTATAAGTATCTTATCACCTTTACTAATATAGCAGTGAACTGCCTGTTTTAAGATGTCTTCGCCTCCATAACCTAGTAAGATTCTAGATTCTTCAATTTGTAAATCATTAGCTAGACGTTCAGATAATTTACTTTTCACCCCACGTGCAAAGTCACGCGAGTAATTACTCATTTTCTTAAAATTAGGCTTAGACAGCGATTTAAAACAGGCTGGTGCAGGACCATAATGATTCTCATTGCGGTCGAAGTAGATTATTTCTTTTTTTGCCATTCTTAATTAAAGTAGTTTTTGTGGAAGATTTTAAATCTATCAGTCTGACAGAATTAAAAGTGCTTAATAAACGCTCTTCGACGTTTATGGTTTCTTTTTTCAAAATCTTCCCACATATTTTGAATCTTGTGGTTTTCTTCTAGCTCGATGTTAGTCTCCGCTTTAATAATCTTGTATTTATTATAAGTTGGAATAAGTTGGGCGAATAACAATGCATTCACCCCCTTGTTCTGTAACTCAGGTTTAATAGCAGTAAGATAAAAATCAACAGTGTCCATCTTCTTCAATGCTCGGAGTAGATAGATAAATCCGAATGGGAAGAGTTTTCCTTTAGCCTTTTGTAATGCCTTACTAATATTTGGCATTGTTATACCTACACCAACCACTTTGTTTTCTGAATTCAAAACTACAGGAACAAACTCCGGATTTACAAATCCAAAATATAGTTTAGTGTAATATTTTACTTGTTCTGCATTTGCAGGAACAAAACCATATATATCACGATATGATTCATTTATAAGGTCAAAGATCTGGGGAATGTAGGGTATAAGCTCTTTCTTGCTTTTGGCATTGAGTAGTCTAAGCCCATTTTTCTGCTTTACTAATTCAGCAATCCTCTTGTGCTTTTCGGGTAAGGTTATATCAGCCTTAATCTCAAATTCTACCCAATCAGCATCTTTGTGATAACCTGCCTTTTCGGTGTGAACTTGATAATAAGGATGGTTGTAAATAGTAGCTGTTGTACTTAGTTCATTGAAGCCAAAAATCAGCATTCCCTCTTTGTCGAAATCAGTAAAACCTAATGGCCCATGAATTGCATCCATCCCTTTTTTCTGAGCAAAGGACTCGGCAGCTTTGAATAGTGCAGATGAAACTTCATAATCATCTATAAAATCGATCCATCCAAATCGGGCATGTTTGCTTTTCCAGACCTCATTTGCCTTATGGTTAATAATTGAGGCAATTCGTCCAACGGGTTTGTTGTTTTTTAAGGCTAAGAAAAGCTTTACATCGCAGAAATCAAGAGCAGGATTTTTGCCTTTTGTAAAGGTCATTTTCTCCTCCATGATGATAGGTGGAACCCAATAGGGATTGTTTTTGTAAAGTTCAAAAGGCAGTTTAATGAATTGATCAAGCTCACGCTTTGATGTAACCTCCCTGATTTCTATTGGCATATAGTTTAAATATTATCTTCTATTCTTGTGCTATTGATGAAATATTTAAGATAGCATCTTCTTTTTTTATGCTGCCTTTTTTCAAAACGGCGCCAGAGCGATTGTACTGCCTCATTACTCTCATACTCCATATTGGTCTCAGCAAATTCAAATTGCTGTTCAATTAATGAGGTGCCAATGGAATCAAAAAGTACAGCACTCAAGCCTCTACTTAGCCAACTGGGTCTGACTCCAATAAAATACATATCTACTATTTTGTTCTTAGGGTAATTGCCCAAAAGCAGATATGATTTTAGCGCTAAAGCACTGCCATTTGCTTTTTTAAAGAGAGGACTCATTGACGGCATAGTAATCCCAAAGGCTATAAGTTTATTATCCTTATCTAGCACTAATGCGATCAACTTTGGATCAATGTAACTAACATACTTTCTTACGTAGAACTCTTTTAGCTCTTCTGTAATAGGTACAAAACCATACATGAGGCTATAAATCTCATTAAGAATAGAGAAGATATCATCAAGATAGGGTATTATCTCTTCTTTCCTAGTCAGTTTCGGAACATGAAGACCATATCTGTTTTTTAGATATGCAGCTGATTTTGAAATCTCAACAGGAATACTTTTAGGAACTGCAATCTGATATTCAACCCAATCAGCATCCTTTACAAAACCTAGATTCTCCAAATGAACACTGTAATATGGGAAGTTATATCTCTGTACGATAGTCGACATCTCTTCAAAGCCATCAATAAGAATACCCTGAGGATCAAAGTCAGTAAAGCCCATTGGGCCGTTTAATGCCTCCATACCTTCACTGATTGCCCAAGTCTCTGCTTTTTCAATTAATGCAGCGGACACATTCTCGTCATCAATAAAGTCTAACCAACCAAACCTTGCAAAGCGCTTTCCCCACTTATTAATGTAAGAGTGATTTATAATTCCGGCTATTCTGCCAACAATGTCATTATCTTTAAATGCCAACCAGTATTTTACTATGCACCCACCAAATTCAGGTTTACTAAATGCGGTAAGTATCTGTTCTTCCTCTTTACGAATACTGGGAACATAATATTGACAATCTCGGTATAGCTTATTTGGAAAACTGACAAAGGCGTCAAAATCTTTCTTACTCGAAACCTCAACAATTTTAATATTGCTCATGGTTCACTGGTATTAGGTTCAGATTAATGCAGTATATCTAACTTTTTACCAATCTTTTGGCAGATTTCCAAGGCTTTGTCAATCTGTTCTTTGGTATGAGTTGCCATTAATGAGAAACGAATAAGCGTTGAATCAGGAGGTACTGCAGGAGCTACAACCGGATTAACAAAAATACCCTCTTCTAATAACAACTTGGTAAACTTGAACGTCTTAGCATTATCCCTGATGAATAAAGGAATTATCGGAGATTCAGTCAGTCCGGTATCAAAGCCCATTGCTTTAAATTCATCCAGAGCATAATTTGTGTTATTCCACAAATCCTGAATGATGCCTGGATTCTCTTCGATAACATCTATGGCGGCTAATACGCTACCGGCTGAAGCAGGTGATATACTAGCACTGAAAATCAGAGAACGACTATTATGCTTTAAGAAATTTATTGTGTCTTTGTCAGAAGCAATAAATCCACCTATTGAAGCAAGTGATTTACTGAAGGTTCCCATAATCAGGTCAGTATCCTCAGTTAATCCGAAGTGAGACGAAGTTCCAGCTCCATTATGCCCTATTACACCAAGGGAATGGGCATCATCAACCATGACTGTAGCATCATATTGCTTTGCCAATGCAATAATCTCAGGAAGTTTTGCAATGTCTCCCTCCATGCTGAAAATGCCATCGACTACAATAAGTTTGATTTTATCAGGCTTACATTGCTTGAGAACCTTTTCAAGTGAAGCCATATCGTTGTGCTTGTACTTGAACGCCTGCGAAAAACTTAACCGCCTTCCTTCAATAATTGATGCATGAACTAACTCATCAAGAATAATATAATCATCACGACCTGTGATTGTAGAAATAACTCCCAGATTAACTAAAAAGCCTGCACTGTATACGATGGTCTCTTCTTTCCCAACAAACTTGGCGAGACGGTTTTCAAGTTCTAAATGAATGTCTAACGTGCCATTTAAAAAACGAGATCCCGCACATCCACTTCCATACTTCTCTACCGCCTTAATTGCTCCTTCCTTAACTCTTGGATGGCTAGTGAGTCCTAAATATGAATTAGAACCGAACATCAAAACCTTTTTTCCACCAATTAGTACCTCAGTATCTTGCTCAGATTCAATTACCCTGAAGTAAGGATAAATTCCCATTTGTTGAGCCTTCTGTGGAATGTCGTATTTTGCCAGTTTTTGTTGCAGTAATTTCATCTGCTCTTAAGTTTGGTTTAATTAACAATTTTTTGCCTCTGGAGTAACAAGACTGTTTATGGCAGTTTCTATGGCAAAAGAACGCAAATATACGAAAAAACATTTTTTATTTACTCTTTCTCGTATTTGTGTAATATCTTGTATGTTAGTGGTTTGTAGTTTAGGGTCTGCCGATTATGAACACTGCAGGAGATTTACCTAGAGATATCCTCTCTTTTTCTAGGTCTTTTGCCATCATTGTACGTATTATCTGCTCTTTTGTGTCAATTGAAAGTGCTATGGTAACAAGTGTCGTCGGTTTACAACTACTAACAATTGCGCTTGCCATCTGTTGATTGCGATAGGGCGTCTCTATGAAGATCTGTGAATATCCACTGCTCCATGCATTCTTGTCTAACTCTTTTAGCCTATTTGCCCGAGCAACTCCATCCACTGGAAGATATCCATGAAATGTGAAGTTTTGTCCATTTTGTCCACTAGACATTAACGCCATCATCAAACTGGAAGGGCCAACATGTGGTATTATTATGTGTTTCTTCTCATGAGCATATCTCACTAATGGCCAACCCGGATCTGCTACACATGGTAACCCTGCTTCCGACATGAGTCCCACTGTTGCCCCTTTGTCTAGATGCGACTTGACTATGCTTAATTCATTTTCCTTTGTGTGCTCGTTAAGTAAATGAAACTCGCTACTGTCTATTGGGAATCTTGGATCAACTTTCCTAAGCCAACGTCGAGCTGTTTTAATCTCTTCAATGGCAAATATTCTGATGTCGCTTACAACCTCAGCTGGATACCAGAAATAGTCCTGATCTTCAATGTTTCGTATTGGAGTAGGTAATAATATTAGCTTGCCTTTTATTTGTTCTGATTCCATGGGAGTTTTGTTAGGTCTACATTGCCGCCGGAAAGAATAATGAGAATATTTTGTTCTTTTACCTGAAGTTTTTTTTCTAAAAGAACTGCGAGTGGAACTGCGGAAGAGGGCTCAATGACTAACTTCATGCGTTCCCAGATTAGTCGCATTGCTTTGACTATTATCTCTTCACTGACAGTCAGGATAGAATCAACATGATCTATAATAATTGGAAATGTCTTATCGCCAAGTGAAGTGAGTAGTCCATCTGCGATCGTGTTGGGATTGACAGAAGGGATTAAGTTTCTGGATATGAATGATCGATAGGCATCATCCGCTTTGTCTGGCTCACATCCAAGTACTTTTGTTCTCGGCATATAATAGCTTGCAGTCAAGGCAGTTCCACTTAACAGACCTCCTCCACCTACCGGTGCTAAGATGTAATCATAATTAATGTCTTTTGATGTCTCTTCGTATAAACAAGTTGCCTGTCCCGTGATTACCTCATAGTTATTATAGGGATGAATCTCGGTCGCTCCGGTTTTTTCAATCAGTTGTCTGACGGTAGATTCTCTTGCATTAAGGGTTGGTTCGCAAAAGTGAATCTCGGCTCCATAATCTCTTACCGCATCTTTTTTAATCTGTGGGGCATTGGAAGGCATTACTATAATAGCTTTAATTCCTAGCAATCCAGCTGCTCTTGCAAGAGCCTGAGCATGGTTTCCTGAACTATGTGTTATGATGCCCTGTTTTTTTTCTTCATCTGATAATTGCAAAAGTGCATTGAAGACACCTCTTGATTTGAATGCTCCGGCTTTCTGCATGTTTTCACATTTAAAAAAGAGCTGATTACCTATCTGCCTATTAATAAGCTCACTCGTGAACACCGGTGTTTCATGGATGTAGGATTTAATCCTTTTGTAGGCAAGGCTAATATCTTCAGCAGTTGGTGGAGCCGATAACTTGTTTCTCATCAATCCTGAATCTTGTTTAAAAAGTTAGTGCATCATATTTTATTCTGCCATCTGGAAATTAATTGAAGTAGAATTTTGCTTACTGATTGGTGGTAAGGCTTAAAGATGTTTAATTAAACATTCTGCAGCTTCATCCAATTGATTAAAAACCAAATCAAAGCCAGAGTTCCCCTCGTAATAGGGATCAGGTACTTCACTATTAGGTGATGTTTTTGATAGATGGGTAAAGAATCTTACCTTATTTCTATCATATTCTGTCCTGGCTTTTGAATTTACATCACGAAGGTTGGTTCTGTCCATCACCAGTATATGATCATAATTGTCAAAGTCGCTAACCTTAAACTGTCGTGCCCGATGCCTTGAAAGATCTAAACCATGCTTGTAACAGGTTTTAATTGCTCTTTCATCGGCATTTTCTCCCTCGTGAAAACCAATCGTTCCGGCTGATTCAATTAGCCACTCTTTTTTATACTTGTGAACCTTATCTTTAAGAACGATCTCTGCCATCGGTGAGCGACAGATATTTCCCATACAAACGACTAGAATCTTCATGAGTTGATTTTAATTTGAAATGCCTTAATCAATCACCATGCTAAAGTGGTTATCTAATTTATCAAAGTCTCCACAGCTGATGATAACCTTAAGTAATATGCAAATTTACAATTAAGATGGTTGGTCCCCTACTGACATTTTAACCTGAAAAAAAATAGATATCGAACTCTCGAATAAACTGAACTTTGTTTGAGAAGCCTATAAAAGTGAATCTGTTAAAGTTCAATTAGGATAGGAGAGGGTTCTATGTAAACAATACCAAAAAGAAAAAGGAAAGCTAAATCGCTTTCCTTTCACAACTCAGAGTTTTATTCTCTTTTCTATATCCTCAAAGAATCCTTTGAACTGTCTATCTGTTTCAATAAGGTTATTGACCGTTTTGCAGGCGTGAAGCACAGTCGCATGGTCTTTGTTTCCACAGTGCAAACCAATACTAGCTAAAGAGGCCGAAGTATGTTCTTTTGCAAAGAACATAGCTAATTGCCGAGCCTGTACTATTTGTCTTTTTCTGGTTCTACTATTAAGAACATCAACTGGTATCTGGAAATAGTCGCAAACAACTTTTTGAATGTAGTCGATGCTAATCTCTTTTGCTGTTGAGATAACCAGTTTGTCTATTAGCCTTTTAGCAAGCTCAAGGGAGATGGGCTTTTTGTTTAGTAAAGAATGAGCTATTAGACTATTTAGTCCTCCTTCCAGTTCCCTGATATTAGTGGTGATACTCATTGCGAGATATTCAACAACCTCATCAGGGATTTCAATGCCGTTATTGTAAATTTTGCTTTTTAGAATAGCAATTTTAGTTTCGAGATCTGGCATCGATAGATCAGCAGCAAGTCCCCATTTGAAACGTGATAAAAGACGTTGTTCAATGCCTCCCAGCTCTACAGGCGGCTTATCACTGGTAAGAATGATCTGCTTTGAGAGCTGATGCATATGGTTAAAAATGTGGAAAAAGATATCTTGGGTTTTTGCTTTACCACTTAGAAACTGGATGTCATCAATGATTAAAACATCAATCATCTGATAGAATCCAATAAAATCATTTTGAGAGTGATTTCGAACTGCTTCAGTGAATTGAAGCATGAAGTTGTCGGCAGTAACGTATAAAACGGTTTTATCAGGAAAATTATTCTTTATTTGAAGTCCAATTGCTTGTGAAAGATGAGTCTTTCCGAGTCCTGCATTACTATAGATAAAAAAAGGATTGAAAGCAGTTTTACCAGGGTTCTCAGAGATGGCATAACCAGCAGAACGAGCAAGACGGTTACATTCTCCCTCAATGAAGTTCTCGAAAGAGTAATTATCATTGAGTTGAGAGTTTATCTTGATTTTCTTTAATCCCGGAATAACAAAAGGGTTTGGGATGTCCTTTGATATACCATCAGCATTGAGGTTTAAAGGAATCGAAACAGGATCATTTTCTGTGCTTTTACGGTTAGCTCCTGGCATTCTTACAGTATATGGGGATGAATTATGAAAACTATTATCCATCACAACTTGATATTCAAGATGCCCGTCAACGCCTAGTTCTTTCTTGATTGTCTTTTTTAATAACAGAACATAATGCTCTTCAAGCCACTCGTAAAAAAACTGACTAGGAACCTGTATAGTTAAAACATTACGATCCAACTTAACTGGGACTATAGGGGTAAACCAGGTTTTGAAGCTGGCAGGACTAATATTGTCTTTTATGATTCTTAGACAGTTATCCCATACCTGCTTGTGGTCTTTTTCCATTGGCGTTGTTGACATACTTTTTAGTTTGACGGCCTACTTTCTTCGCTTTCAGTCGCTATCCTGCACCTGTTAGATGATCGTTAGTTTGATCATTCTTTTCAACAAATTTGACACTAAATAAGTGAATAAAAAAGCCAAAATGCACTTGTTTTATTCAAATCTTTCAATATGCTTTCGGTGAATTCTGCTTGTTTAAAAATAACTTGTTAGTGCTAATCTGCGATTGTCGAGCGTTTAAGTGGTTAAGAGTATAAATAGCTAATTGTTTAATATAGTGTACTTTGTGTTTTCAGGAGTTTCCATCTCAAAAAACAATCCTGTAGTTTTTCTAAGTGCGACTAGTATTCTTCTAGTGTTTCCCTGAGTTTCTAAATTAGCGAAAGTTGATAACTCTGCAAATATTGTTGATTATTTTTTTAAAATCGAATTGTAATATAGATTACATATTCTTATATTGCTGCATTTCAAGTGTTTATAGATAGCTGATAATCAGTGTTATTGTTGTGTCTTTGAAAAGCGTTGCTTGGCAACTTATTGTTAGTTAGTACATTATAAACGATAGGGTTGATGTATCGCTTTAGGTATAGCGATATTCTAGTGAAATTTTTCTTTTACTTTAGCTAACTCTTTTATTATCGCATGATTACAGTTCTGTAGAAATAGTGAAGAAGCGTAGGTAAGGGAATGTTGTTGTATCCAAATCGTTTTGGATGGTCACTCTTTT
Source organism: Sphingobacteriia bacterium (assembly GCA_021286705.1). GTDB lineage: Bacteria > Bacteroidota > Bacteroidia > Bacteroidales > TTA-H9 > JAJTBW01. The sequence goes on along the minus strand of JAJTBW010000023.1, from coordinate 5,936 downwards.
TGTTAGTATCGAACACCCGTTTTGGATAAAAGCGCTTGCCGGAAAAGAAAAAAGGCTGGGGTATCCCAGCCTTTTCGTGTTATCATTGATGTATCTCTATTTTACTGTGGTAATTTCGAGGCTTTTAACCGTGATGTCACTGTTTTCTGAGATAAAACTCATCCAATCGTTAGATGTTTTCCATCCAGATTGATCAGTTATTTTGAAGATATAGATACTTTCATTACCTCTATATGGGAGACGATAAACAAAACCACCGTTACTGCCGGTTTTGTTTCCATAGTTTACAACTAACTTAACGTTCGATGCATTGGGTATGTTGGTAGTTACTATGATGTATTGAGTAGTGTTTCTTTCGTAAAGGTCGTTAGCAATTTCAAACTGGCCTTCTTTACCTTGAGGGATATCAATGGGGTTTTTAATAATTGCTACTGTTTTATTTGCTTTAAGATCGTTGACGATTTTGTTTAATCCCTCATAGGGCTGCTTTTCTTCAGGTTTTAGTTGCATTGCAAGTAAAAACTCATCTGCAGCTTTGGCATATTCTCCTTTTGAGAGGCTGCTTTGTGCTTGAGACATAACCGTTGAGTAGTTAAGTCCGCGTAAGAATTGAGGTTGGCTTAAGTAATCATTGATCTCATTCACTCGATTATTAATGTACTCATCATGGAAACTGCTCTTTTGGGCCTGCTCATAGAAGGAAAGTGCGTCAGAGTGAAGCTTATTATTGAGTAAACTATCGGCAATTCTTACTATTTGATTATATCTCTCCTTCTCTTTGTTGAGATCAATTATTGCCTTCTGCGCTGTTGCAATTCTTGAAAGAACAAACTCGGAGCCTGGTCTTAATGATTCAGCATTTTGGAAGTTCTTTAGTGCTTCCACAGGTGCTGTAATAGCTAATAGTGAATCTCCTGACTTAACGTATTTCTGATAAAGCTTTTCTTGTTGAGCTCTGTTAGCAATTGTTTTTCTAATTGTGTTGATTTTGCCTTTAATCGAATCTGTAGAGAAGATCTGATCGGCAGCGATATAGCCATTTAGAGCTGTTTCAAGTTCATCTTTTTTGAGCTTTATATAAGCCTCATTACATGCTACTCTGAAGGTTCTCAGAGTGTTCTCTCTCATCTGAATGGCATTTTTAAGATCACCGATTTCTTTTAAAATTGAATTTTCAGATTTAATGGCAAGGGCTGACTCATAAGCTTTAAGACTCTCGTCAAGTTTGCCGGCAGCTTTAAATGTTGCCGCTTGAGATACATATGTTTCATAGGCCAATTGCTTAGCTTTCTGATCATTGATTATTCGTTCAATCTCTATCACTTTTCCTTTAGGATAACTTTCTCCGGGTTTAAGTGTCAATGATTTTCTATATGATCCAAGTGCTTGTTCAAACTCTAATCTGTTCATTAGTGAGTCGCTTGACTTGATCAGTTGAGCATACTGTCTGTTAAGTTGAGCCTCCTCTTGTTTTAATCTTTTAGCCTCATTTAAACCTGCTAATGCAATTGAATGTTCAGCTTTTAGAGAGAGTACTTTCTCGTAAGCAGCAATAGCTGAATCCCATTGTTTTTGGCCCATAGCCGTTTTAGCGATCTCACTCTGGTTTGCTATCTCCTGGTCAAGTTTTACCTGATTTGCTTTGATAAGATCATTAATCTTGATGATCTGATTTTTAGGGTACTCTTCGGCAGGCCTACGAGTTAATGCTTGTGAATAGCTTTCCAGAGATCCGGAAAGATCGTTAGCATGGAAAAGCTGATCGCCTTTGCTAATAAACTCATTGTACTCAGTCTGTAATTTTAACTCCGCTTTCTCGATTGAGTCAATCTTAGTTAGCATATTAGTAGGATAAGATGCGTCAGGTTTAACCTGTAAGGCAGTCTGATAGTACTCGATAGCTGATTTAAATGAACGACTATTAAAAGCCTGGTCTGCTGTACTAATTGCTGCCTGATACTGACTCTCTGTCCTTTTAATTGTCTCAATGGTTTGGGTAACTTTTATGATCTGATCTTTTGGATAGGTCTCATTTGGTTTGATGGAAGAAGCATTCTTATACTCAGCTAATGCTATATCTAATGATTGTGTTTTAAAAGCATTATCGGCAGTCTGAATAGCGGTGATATATTTCTGATTGACTTCTGACTCGGCAGCTAAAAGGCGATCTATCTGAGCAATCTTCTCCTGAGGCATTTTTTCTGTTGGTTTCAGAAGCCCTGCTTCTACAAAGAGGGCACGAGCTCCTGTAAGATCTTTTGCCACAAATGCTGAATTACCTTTATCAATTAATTCGTTGAATTTGCTATTAACAGCAATCTCATGCTTATTAAGACTATCCGCTTTTGCTTTAAGATCTTGGACCTCCTTGTTATTGGCCTTTAATGCAAGTGCAAGATCAGCGTACTTTATCGCTGAAGGGTAATTCTTGGATAGGATGTTCTCATTGATCGACTTAAGATAGTTATTGAATTGATTCTCCTTTTGATTTTGATCAGTTATGGTCTTATCAATTTCAGCAATTCTTTGTTTAGGCAACGATTCAGAAGGTTTAACTTTTAAAGCCTGCTCAAAAGAGATACGAGCGTTAGTTAAATCATTCTCAGTCATTAACTTTTCGCCCTTTGAGATAGCAGCTTGATATGCAGCATTACTTTTTTCCTGATTATCAACCATTAAAATAAGTTCATTCTTACGATCAATATATGATTTCTGCTCAGGTTTTAGTGCTAATGCCTGATCATAGAGACTAATTGCCTCTGTAAGCTTATTTAGAGCGACTAGCTTCTCAGCATCTTTGACAAATTGGTCAACCGTTGCTGTTGTCTGTTTATTCTTAGCGATGATCTGATCTATCTCAGCAATCTTTTGAATAGGTAATGCCTCTAGCGGTTTTAACTTATTTGCCTCGGTATATTTTTGTTTTGCGCTGTTGAGATCATTATTTGTAAAAGCGATTTCAGCTGCTTCAATAGCTTTAGAATAGGTTAAGTTAAGGTTTTGAGCTTTATTTAGCTGAAGTTCTGTTTCATCACGTCTGCTTTTTATGGCTGCATTTTGAGGTTGAATAACCAGAGCTTGATTAAAGAGAGTTAAAGCTTCAGTGAATGAAGCTTTTGAAAAGTAATCTTCAGCATTCTTTAGCAATTGGCCTACCTGTTCGTTTTCAGCCGCAATTAGTTTAAGCTTCTGCTCAATCTCATTTACCTTTGATTGGGCAACTTCGTTATTCGGTATCAATTCAAGAGCTTTAACAAACTTGGCTTTGGCTTCATTAAGTTTATTTTGACTTAAAAGAAGATCACCATCATTCATCGCTTTTTCAAAGGCGGTAATGATGTTTTGCGATTTCTTAAGCTCCGCTTCGATAGATGCGATTCTTAAGTTCAGATCTTTTTGCTCTGGCTTAAGAATTAAAGCTTCTTTATAAAGAGCTATTGCTTCGATAAAATGTTGCCGTTTTAGTTCTTCCTCTGCCGAAGTAATTGCGGTGTTATATGCTTTCTCATTTATTGATATCAGTGAATCAAGTTTTGTCAATCCAGTAACTGGCTCATTAGATTCCGGAATGATAGTCTTAGCACGTTGAAAAGCATCTCTACTTTTTGTCCACTCCCTTTTATTTAGGAGATCGTAACCAGAAGCAATCTCTCTTTTAAAATCGTCTGTCCTCTTCTTTTCAATTTTTAATTTTTCATCAACTTTAGCCAACCATGATTTGGGTTCTTGGGAGATGGGATTAAGTGCAGCAGCTTGAGAGAAGTTTTCACGAGCGTTTTCGAATTCATTCTTTTGGAAGAGGGCAATTCCGTTTTGCATGGATTGAGCAAAAAGCTCCTTCTTTTGCTGGTCAGCCATCTGTCTGGATTCAATCTCACGTATTTTATTCTTAGGATAAGATTCATCTGGCTTAGCATCGATGGCTTCACGATACTTTTTGACAGCTAGAGTTGAATTACCCGATGCTAAGGCTTTGTCCGCTTCAGAGATACTTTTTTTATAAACCTGCTCCAGTTGATCCTGATAACTTAGAACCGCTTCTAATTCGCTAATTCTGTCAGTTGGAAATTTTTCTTCGGGCATCAGACCGGAGGCTTGTTTCAATTTCTCAATCGCTTGCGTTATGTTAACCTTTGAGTACTCTGATTCGGCTTGAGCAAGTAGGGCAGAGTATGCCTTTTTGGCAGCCTCCTTATCTTGACTAATCTTCTTCATAAGAGCCACAGCATTGGCTTCATTTGGGAAGATTTTAAGGGCAAGACTACAATTATCCGCTGCAACAGTAAAATATCGGTTAACTAATTGATTTTTAGATTCAGTAATAAGCTTATCAAAGTCATTCTTTAGCTTTATGTTTTTATTTACCCTACTATATACATCACTGTATAAATCAGATATTTCATGATTGTTAGGATCGAGTTTTTGAGCATTACCCAAAAGCTCTAAAGCTTCACTATCTTTTCCATCTTGTATAGCAGCTTTGGCTTGTTTTAGAAGGAGATTTGATTGTGATTTTTGCCCTTTGATCTCATTAATTTTGGCAGTGAGCTGTTCGATAAGCCCCTTTACATTAGCATCATTTTGATTTAGCCTTTGAGCATATTTATAAGCTGCCAGAGCGTTTTCTAATTCATTCCTTTTATAAACACTATCTGCAAAATGCTTTGCTTTAAGGAAACCAGTTGATGGATTTTGAGAGAGGAGGGTGGATGAGGTAAAAAGTATTATTCCACTAAGAATAATTGTTGCTTTGAGATTATACATATTAGTTGGTCTGAATCAATCAATCAGTAATAACGTGAAAAAATAACAATTATTGTTTGTTTACAAATGTAATAAATATAAAATTCTTAGAAAAGAAAAGAGAATTACAGACGTAAACAAATCTAAACATTATATCAAACAAGTTCCTGTTTACATGTGTAAAATTTATCGATTATAACTAATAGAGTTAGTATAATTGTTAATATTCAGTAATTTTAAGTTATTCTGTTAAATATTTAGTTTAGCTTTAAATGTCTGTTGTTTACGTCTGTAATTTCACATTTCTTATAAAATAGTTACATTTGTAATCAATATTTAAACTAGCTTTGTGTTTAGCAATGTAAAGTCAATGGTTACATGAATAACAGGATAGAAAAGTTAATGGAAGTGCATAATTTATCTGCAAGTCAGTTAGCAGATAAGTTAGGTATTCAGCGATCAGGTTTATCGCATATACTTAGCGGACGAAATCGTCCAGGACTTGATTTTGCAATTAAGGTTTTAGAAAAATTTCCTGATATTAATCCAGATTGGCTTTTACTAGGGAAAGGCGTTATGTTAAGAAAAGATTCTTCATGGCAACCCAAACCCGAACCTTCTGGTAAATCCTCCAATCATGCAGATTCTTCACCCGTTGACCTTTTTACAGAATTAACTCAGAGCATGGTTGATCTAAAGAAGAACCATGTAATTAAGGAAGAGAAAAACAGGGTAGAAAACTTTCAACGTAATAACGATCATGAATCAGTAGTGGCCAAACAAGTCAATGACAACGCACCTGAACAAAATTTGCCGAATGTACCGTCTCTTAGTACTGACTTAACTACAAATGCGAAAGTTGAGAAAATTATCCTAGTTTATTCCAATGGGCAATTTGAATTGTTAAGTCCCAAGGCTTAGATGATAGCTGTTTACAATATTATTTGGGTATTGAAAACCAATATCTGGAATTGATAGTGGATGGGGGCATTTCTCCTGCCAGCCACAAATAGTCATGTTCCAATTCTCTAATAATCAGCATTTTTAAAGGATCTCTCTTATATCTTTAATCTTAACATCTTCTCAACATCTCAACATCTCCTCAACATCTCCTCAACATCTCCTCAACATCTCCTCTATATCCCCTCTATATCCTCTACCTATATAGTTCTTATCTTACACGAGTTTATAGG
>JAJTBW010000022.1 GCA_021286705.1 Sphingobacteriia bacterium | reverse complement strand
AGGGATATAAGAGAGATGCTTTAGAGATGCTGAATATCAGAGAATTGGAAGCATGTATATTTGGGGCTGGCGGGAGAGATTCAAGATTCAAAGATTAGCTACTAGCTAGACTAAATTCAAAATTCAAGAATTCAAAATTTAGCCGCTGGCTACTAGCTGATGGCCAAATGCCAGATGCCAGATGCCAGTTGTCGGTGCCAAATGCCAGTGGCCAAATGCCAGACGCCAGACGCCAGATGCCAGACGCCAGACGCTAGATGCCAGACGCCAGATGCCAGATGCCAGTGGCTAAATGCTAGACATCAGCATGATATAAAACATGGTCAATAAAAGTGTCGAAGTCAGCAAAGACAAGAAGATAGTACCTTCATGTAATAATTTCTTAAAAGTCTGGTTATTTGATGAAAGTTGGGTGTACTTTTGAACCCTAATGATAATGACTCTGTTTTTTAACAAAAACGAAATAATGAAACTCTTTCCAGCTCATACACGCGGCTCTGCCGACTATGGATGGTTAAACAGCCATTTCAGCTTTAGCTTTGCAGGTTACTATAACCCTACAAGATTAGGGTTTGGTGATCTTCGGGTGGTTAATGATGATCTGGTGGCACCAGGTCAAGGCTTTGATACCCACCCCCACAAAAACATGGAGATCATCTCAATTCCCCTAGAAGGAGAACTTGAACACCGCGATAGCCAAGATAACCATCAAAGAATCGGGGTTGGTGAAATTCAAGTTATGTCGGCCGGCACCGGTATTCAACATTCTGAATATAATGCATCTAATTCTGAAAGAGTAGCATTTCTTCAAATATGGATACAGACTAACCGGCCTAATACAGCACCCCGCTATGATCAGACGTCTATTCCCACCACTGAAATACTGAATCAATTTTTTAAAGTTGTAGGTAGTCCTGATGATAATGCTCCTCTCTTTATCTATCAGAATGCCTCTATATATCTCGCTAAAGTTGATACAGACCAAAAACTAAATCTTCCTGAAGTTAAGGAAGGAAGAGGATTTTTCCTTTTTGTAATCGAAGGAACTGCACAGATTGATGCTTTTACCTTATCGGCAAGAGATGCACTTGAAGTCACAACACCAGGGCTTTTCTCTGTTGAATTATCCAAAAACAGCTACGTCCTTCTTATTGAAGTAGCCCTTTAAAGACTCCTATTCAGGGATCACCCGATGTAGCCAGAACTTTTATAAGAATCACAATCCTCTTTTTTATCTCCATTTTACTATTTTTGTCGTTCTGTATCACCCACGCTAGGGCACTATGTGGCAAAACACTCAGCAAATCTCGGACACCCGCTATAGAAATATAAAAAAGCGTGATCCTTTTATTTCCTGATATAATATTTCAGGGGCACTCTCTGTGCTCAAAACTTAGTTACAATTTTAAAATATTATTATCATGGAATTACCATTTGCTGAATCATATAAAATAAAAATGGTGGAGCCTCTACGCCGCAGCACCCGCGAAGAAAGAATCCAATGGATCAAAGAGGCAAAATACAATCTTTTCAATCTTCGTAGTGATCAGGTCTTTATTGATCTGTTAACCGACTCTGGCACGGGTGCAATGAGCGACCGTCAGTGGAGTGCCCTAATGATGGGTGATGAGAGTTACGCCGGTGCTTCAAGCTATTTTAACCTGAAAGAGAGTATTCAGAAGATATTCGGAATGGAATACTTCCTGCCAACTCACCAAGGACGTGCAGCAGAAAATGTTCTGTTTTCAACTCTCGTTAAAAGCGGTGATATTGTTCCCGGAAACTCACACTTTGACACCACAAAGGGTCATATCGAATTCCGTCATGGTAAGGCTGTCGATTGCACTATCGATGAGGCTTTTGTAACAGAAATGGAACACCCGTTTAAAGGAAACATTGACCTCACTAAACTGGAAAAAGTTCTCTCTAGCTACCCAGCAGAGAAGATTCCAATGATTATTGTTACAGTAACCTGCAATACATCAGGAGGTCAACCCGTCTCAATGAAGAATATCCGTGAAGTAAAAGAGATGGCAGTAAAATACGGAGTTCCTGTTTGCTTTGACTCTGCTCGCTTTGCTGAAAATGCCTACTTTATCAAATTAAGAGAAGAGGGCTATCAGAATAAAACAATTAAGGAGATCGTCTTTGAGATGTATAGCTATGCTGACATGATGACTATGTCATCAAAGAAGGATGGTATCGTCAATATGGGAGGTTTCATTGCATTACGGTCGCAGCAAATATTCCGCGATGCTGCGGTATATAACATCATGTTTGAAGGTTTTATCACTTATGGTGGTATGAGTGGAAGGGATATGAATGCTCTGGCCGTAGGGTTAATGGAGAGCACAGAGTTTGAATATCTTGAGACAAGAATAAAACAGATTGAATACCTCGGTCAAAAACTAATTGAGTTCGGTATTCCAATTCAGCGCCCAATAGGTGGTCATGCAGTTTTTATTGATGCCAAAAAGTTCCTTCCCAGCGTGCCTAAAGAGGAGTATATTGCACAAACACTTGCAATAGAAGTTTACATTGAAGGCGGTATTCGTGGTGTTGAAATTGGAACCCTTCTGGCTGATAGAGATCCTGAATCTCGTGAGAACAGATACCCTGCCCTCGAACTTCTCCGCTTGGCTATTCCTCGTCGTGTTTATACTAATAACCACATGGATGTCATCGCGGTAGCCCTTAAAAATGTCTGGGATCGTAGAGATAATATCAAAACTGGATACAAAATCCTTTATGAAGCTCCCATCATGAGACATTTCACAGTAGAACTAGATAAGATCTAATCATTAAAAAGAGCTGCTTAATAGCAGCTCTTTTTTTTATACTAAAACCTCTTACTGACCCGAAACAATCCTTTAATACCCGAGAGGTTCAGAAAATGTAGATGAAAAACAAAAGGGATATTCTTATCTGATTAAACCTTTTTACCGACATTTATAAAAAAGATCGAAGATGGCCACCTTTACAAAAGATCTCCAATATAAAAAGTTCTGTGCATATGGGTTCCTTAAAAACCTTAGATTTTTCGAACCATTCATGCTCCTCTTCCTTTTGGAAAAAGATCTTACTTACCTTCAGGTTGGAACATTAATTGCCATCCAGGAAATAACGATCAACCTTTTTGAAATACCAACAGGTGTGCTGGCAGATACACTCGGAAGAAGAAAAAGCCTAGTGCAGAGTTTTATATTCTATATAATTAGCTTTCTGATTTATTACTACTCCAACTCATTTGGAACCTTAGTGGTTGCAGCCCTATTTTTCGGTTATGGAGATGCATTTCGTACTGGGACACACAAAGCTATGATCTTCGAATATCTCAAGTTAAAAGGTTGGACTAATCAGAAAGTCCATTACTATGGACACACAAGGTCATGGTCACAAAAAGGATCTGCACTTTCAGCTATCCTGGCAGCCATCATTGTATACTTTCATGGGGATTACAAATCTGTGTTTCTTTTCTCAATTATTCCTTATCTCTTAGATCTTTGGTTGATTACGACCTACCCAAAATCATTGGATGGAAAGACTGCAAAGCTTGAAAGAGGCCAGATTATTCAGCAGTTCAAATCTACCCTCTCCGATTTTATATCCTCTTTTAAAAACAGAGCTATGCTTGGAGCCATTCTCTCGCAGGCAGTATATACTGGTTACTATAAAGCAGTTAAGGACTATCTACAACCGATTATTAGCCTATTTGCTCTCTCTTTACCCCTTTTTTTATGGATGAACAATCAGCAAAGATCTTCCATTTTAGTTGGACTGGTTTACTCGGTAATATACCTTCTTACAAGCTATAGCTCTAAGAATTCCGGAAGATTTACTGATAAATTCCGAGACGTAATAAAGCCGCTAAATATCACAATGATCCTGGGGCTGATTTTAGGAATCGTATGTGGCATAATGTATACCTTTCGACTTGAGATTATATCAATCATTCTCTTCTCAGGAATTTACCTAATTGAGAATCTACGTAAACCGATTGGAATATCTGCAGTAGCTGATAACCTACAGAAAGATGTGCTGGCCTCTGCATTATCTGCAGAATCACAGGCGGAAACACTTTTTGCGGCTCTTATTGCACCACTTCTCGGCTTCTTTGCAGATTTATGGGGAGTAGGATATGCGCTTATAATAGTCTCAATAATTCTTTTAATACTTCATCCGCTTTACAGAGCCAGAAGAAATATTATACAGCACTAAAAAAGGCCTGTGATTTGTTATATCACAGGCCTAAGAAGGAAAATCCGTCGTTTATTTACTACTCAGCCTTCAGTGCCACATAGGGCATTGTTCGAGCTGTTTGAATAGTCCTTTGAAGGATAATACTGGTTGCAATGATAAGTGTAGCAACCGGAGCCAATAAGAAAACCCAAAAATTCAAATCAATATGATAAGCAAATTCTTCAATTAATTTCTGAGCAAAATACCATGCCAGTGGCACTGCAATTACACTACCAACAACTACCAATCTCAGGTGCTTTTGAAGCAACCAAAGAGTAAGTGAATAGGTTGATGCCCCTAACACCCTTCGCACCCCTATCTCTCTTACCCTTTGTTGCATCATTAAACTACTTAATCCATATAGACCAAATGCCGATAATAACACTGAAAGCAGTGCGAAAAAGATAAATAATCTGGTCATGCTCTGCTCACTCGTATACCATTTTGCAACCTCCTGCTTAACCCATGTTGTCTCAATAGGTAACTGACCGACATTACTATTCCAGGCTTTGCCGATCTCTTCCAATAATCTCTTATTACCTTCACCAGAGGCTACTGCTGGATTCACTTTAACCATTAAAGTGTAAAGCCTTTTTGGTTTAAAAACATAAACTGCCGGCTCTATCTTCCAATGTAATGAATAGTAATGATAATCTCTAACTACACCAATAACTGGCATTTTAATAAGCGAATCATTAGACTGGAAATTCTTAAATCTCTGTTGTAATGGATTATCCCATCTCAGCGCCTGAACAGCAGCTTGGTTCAGAATGACAACATTCGTATCTGATAAAATTGATCTATCAAAGTTTCTCCCCATAATGACCGGGATCTCCATCATCTCAAAGAAATCAGGATCAACATAACAATGCCTCATCGTAATTCGCGTCCGGGCACTATCATCTACCATTATTGAACCCTGATCTCCACTCCCTGCGGTAAATCCGGAAGAGGTTGCGACCTTTTCTACTCCAGGTATTTTGCTCACGGCCTCTTGAAAAGCAGGCATACTTTTATGCGCTTTCCCATAAGGCAAATTAACAGCCAGAACATTGGAATAGTTTATTCCCAGATCAACTGTTGTGGCATAATGATATTGGGCCCATGCCACAGAAACCATTATTAAAAGTGCCGTTGTAACACTATATTGGAAGCCTACAAGAAACCGGCTCAATAAACCTGAGGCCTTTCCTTTGGGACCGGCTCCACCTTTTAAAACATCAATTGGTTGCATCCTTGAGAGATAAAGCGAGGGGTAGAGCCCGCCAAACAGACTTACAACCATGATTAAAAGAATCAATAACGAGAGAGTAATCGGACTAAACAACCATGATACAGAAATATCGGTGTTTAAAGTCAGGTTTAAAGCCGGAAGCAGCAGTTGAGTAATAACAATAGCTAAAACTCCGGCAAAGAGACTTAAAAACAACGATTCACTAAAGAACTGTGTAAAGAGGTTCAGCCGAGATGCCCCTAAAACCTTACGCATACCTGCCTCTCTTGACCGATTAACAGCTCTAGCTAAAGACATATTAATGAAGTTAACGATGGCTGTTATCAAGACTAAAAGAGCAACAGCTATGAATAAATAGACAAGGGTTGCATTGCCATAAACACTGGCCACCTGAAACTTGATAGAAGAGGAGTGAAGATAGATATTGCGGATATTCTGCAAATACATCTTGACTCGAAACTCCTTAGGCTGATCTTTATACTGTTCATCGATTAAGGTGTTTATTGTAGATTCAACCTTATCGAGATTTTCCTGGTTGTCGAGTCTTACATAAGTGGCCAGCATATTATTGCCCCATTGCTTCATGAAATCGAAAAAGGGCAACACGGTAATTGACTTAATTGACAACAACATACCGATCTCCAGATGTCCCTTATTTTCAAAAGGCTCCAGCAATCCGGTTACCTTATAAGTCTGTCCATCAAGTTCAAGAGTTCTTCCTAAAACACCCCTCTCAACACCGAAAAATTTCATCGCTGTCTTAGGAGTCAGAACTACAGATCGGGGATCAACCAAAGCCGATTTAGAAGATCCTTCGCTAAGTTTATACCCGAAAAAGTCAAGCATATTCTCATCGGTATACCATAAATTAGAGGGTCTAAACTCTTTTTCTCCAGCTTTAATAACATTGATGTACCAACCATACATCATCCTGACCGATTCTTCAACATGAGGAACTCGATTCTTTAACGCCTCGGAAAGAGGTCCCATAGTAACCGCCACGTGTTGCTCTCCAACTCCTGGTTGATTCTGAATTTCAACGACTCTATAGGTTCGCTCATGGTCTCTGATGTTCCCGTCAAATGAAAACTGATCAGCAACATACAATCCAATTAATAGAATCGAAGCTAAGGAGACCGTTAAGCCGGTGAGGTTGATAAAGAAATACTCTCTATTTCGAAAGAGTCTTCTTAGTACTATTTTAACATTTACTGTATTCACTACAATCAGGTTTAAAATTAAATACTGACTGTAGCATCACTCTTCCAATTCTCGTTAATTATCTGCCCATCAAAAAGTCTGATAATTCTTTTCGCATACTCTGCATCGCGCGTAGAGTGAGTTACCATAATGATGGTCGTTCCCTTTTTGTTTAACTCCTCAAGTAGGTTCATTACCTCTTCACCATGAGCTGAGTCAAGATTTCCGGTGGGTTCATCGGCTAATAAAACCTTAGGACGAGATACAACAGCCCGAGCTACTGCCACTCGTTGTTGTTGACCACCTGAAAGCTGTAACGGGTAGTGTTTACGACGATGAGCAATATTCATCTGCTCCAATACTTCATTGACCCTTGCTTTACGCTCGGCTGTTGGCAGACCCAAATAAACCAGAGGGAGTTCGACATTCTCAAAAACATTTAACTCATCAATAAGATTAAAGTTTTGAAAAACAAACCCTATTCCCTCTTTTCTAAGTCTGGCACGTTGCCGCTCAGAAAGAGTCCCGACAGATTTACTATCAAAGAAGTACTCTCCGGTACTTGGAGTGTCAATCATTCCTAGAATATTTAAAAGAGTTGATTTACCACAACCGGAAGGCCCCATGATAGCTACAAACTCTCCGGGTACAACTTTGAATGAGACCTCATTAAGTGCGGTGGTTTCAACCTCATCAGTCCGAAAAACTCGGCTCAGCTTTTCTACACTAATCATCTTTTTACTCTTTTAATTATTCTAAAATCAATTCATCACTATTAGAGAAGCTCTCATATGATGATATAACAACCTTCTCATTGACTTTTAAACCTTCTAATACCTCATACTGCATGGTATTCTGACGCCCAATTCTGATTATTCTCTTCACAGCCCGTGTCTGATCCTCATTAAGAACAAAGATCCAGTTTCCCCCGGTCTGTTGGAAGAACCCTCCGCGATTAATCATAAGGGCATCAGTGGCAGAGCTAAAGAGAAGTCTCAATTGAAGTGTCTGGCCTCTTTTGACATCAATAGGGGTTATACTATCAAAGATAAGATCCACCTGAAACGTTCCATTAGTAACATCAGTATAGATCTTTCTGACAGAGAGCGAGAAGGTTTTACCATTATAATCGAATTCAGCAGGTTGGCCTTTATATACCTTGGCAACGTACCGTTCATCGATATTAGCTCTGATCTTAAACCCCCCGGGTACATCAATTTGCCCCAGTCGCTCACCCGCGTTTTTAGTTTCACCTATTTCAGCCTCAAAAGAGGAGAGAACACCATCAGATGGTGCTTTAACATACATATTTGCAAGGTTTCTTCTTAGAAGCTCAAGATTCGACTTTATTCTTGTGATACTTGTTTCTATTTGCTTTTTACCTTCGATGGCGGCCAAAGAATCCAGTTTCTTTAGTTCAAGGCTAATGGATAACTGCTTTCGGGTGAGATTATACTCACGGGTAGCATCCTCATACTCCTTATCAGATATTACCTTTTCATTATGCAATCGAACCTTTCTATCATAATCACGGGTGGCCTGGTCAAGCTGATAGGTGATTTGAACGATCTCTTTTTGCCTAAGGAATCGACTCTGATCAAAGTTTACCCTCGAGTTTTGGAGATTGTTAATAGCATCATACATCCTTGTTTCTTGATCCATGTAACTCAGCTCCATCTGGGGGTTCTGTAATTTCAGTATGGTATCACCAAACATAAGCATTGCCCCATCTTCTACATAGATCTTCTCAACGATTCCACCCTGCATTGCATCAATGTAGGTAGTATTCATTGGCAGGACAGTGCCATCTATTGGTATAAACTCTCTGAATTTACCAGAAACCACATCACCTATTAACAATTGAGCCTTTTCTACCTTTACCCTTCTCTTCGAGGTCTGAACCACGCTCATTATGATTAAGGTGATTAAAATAACACCTATAGATCCAAATAATAGCTTTCGCTTTAGGGGCCATTTCTTTTTTTCTATGGGACGATCCATGCCATCTGGTTTTTCTTTCAATTATCCAAGCCCATGCCACGGAAAAGAGATAACAGATTATCAACGCAATACGGAATACATTTTGTATCCTGGATAATACTTATTGTTCAATGCCGTTCAAAGTGCTTGTCCATTATTGAACAATAATAAGACATTTTTTTGTGACTGCGACCTCAGAAGAAGATCCCAGAATCTAATGAAATAACCCTGCCTCAATACCAAACAAACAGGAGTCTATAAATAATGGATAACAACCTCTTTTAGATATTTCTCTTCAAGGATCCGGGCAATCCGTTTGATTATATTTCTCCTGATCTCTAGTTCAACGGGCAGAGCGGGATCCTGATGCGCCTGGTTAATCCTCGTTCCAACAATAAACTCAATTATATCTGAGTCTAAGATATACTTTGACATTAAAGCCACAGGGCTATGAGCCGGTATTTCATCAAATGCACCCGATTCGAGGGTCTCACCCAGCTTACCCAGAGTCAAGATTCCCTCTGTAATAAGGTCAACACCTGCCATAGAGGCCTGCGGCGGCACTCCCGGCTGTGGAGAAGAGAGTGTAACAGATACAGGTCTGTTGAGCTCACGTGAGATTATTTGAGCGGTAGTACCCCCGCAAATCACTTTTATTCCCTGAAAATCGGAGACCGAGGAGGCAAGCTGACTATCTCGACCATTATCATAAGGTGGGCCACTGCAGATAAGCATTCTTCGAGGTTGACGATAATAGAAGACCATAGCTGAAATATCATCCTTCGGTTCCAAATGATCGTTAGCCTTACTTCTAAGCACAATTTTCTTTGCTAAATCACGAGCTGAGATATCCGGTTGATTTTCTAATAATGCCAGAACATAGCCTTTAAAACCATCTTCCTCCCAACCAAAAGGGGTCAGTTGACCACCAATCCCAGATTGAATTACGCCATCTGAGACCACAATTAGTCGATCATCAGGTTTCAAGACCCACGCCGACTGCCATAGTTTTTTCTCACCACCAGTGCCTTGTACAAAAAATGGTTCACGATTTGGATAATATGCCTCATTATCTCTGATAATCATTAACCTGGGATTATCATACTCCACTATTACCGCCTCACCAGAAAAATCAATATCGATAATTGTAAAAGTACTATAGCTTATATTTCTCCTATTATCAACGGGGAGAGTCTGCATTATAGTTTCCGCAGTTCTTCTGACCGGCTCATGTCTTAAGGTAAAATTAAGCGCCATGGAGGCTGTAAGAGATGATAGTACATTTGCTCTGATACCACTACCCAATCCATCAGATAAAACAGCGACATACCTGTTTTCCTCCTTGATGCGACGAGTCATTATAGTGTCCCCGCAAACCTCATTACCAAACTTACTAAGAAGAAAAGCACCAGTCTCAAGAAACGCCGTATCCTTAATCTTTGTCTTCATGAGAGTCTATTACAGAGTGAAGCATTGATTCAGTATAGGCAGCATTTTCACCGAGCAAGTATGCGATCTCCTGAACTACCTTCATATTCTTGCTGATGACGTCTTGAAGTCTATCAACTGCCACTTGATGTCGGGTGCGTTCATCTCTGAGGTTTTCAATCATCCCGGTTACGAGTTTATACTTACGTATAGTAATAACAGAGACCCTAAAGAATTTATCATCAACGCGTAAATCATGCTCTACTTTCTCTTCACCAGAATCAAGGACTGCAGAGAAGAGTTTATAAAACGGGATAATCTTTTTCAGATCTGCCCCATAAAGGCTATTAGTAGCCTCAAACATCATGGGTAAATCGCCCCCTATTAGTTCAGCAAACTGCTTATTGGCATCAACAATCCTGAGTTGATCATCAACCATTACTACACCAAATGGAATCTTCTCTATAAGAACCGTAGCCTTATCATTTGCCACTCTTCTCATATAGCTAACGCATTGTGTTCTCTCTGCTTTTCCATCTAACATGGCTATAGCAAGTTCGCGACAACTATCGTATCCACAACCACTACAGTTCAACTCATCAGCAGCAGAGTGCTTTCCAACACTCTCGAGTGCACTTCGCATTTCATCTTCACTATGGACACAGGTAAAAGATGCCCTACGAGCCATCTTTGCAGGAGGGAATATTGCAGGGATTGCAATAGGCCATGGCTTATCGTGCTTTCCATTAACCAGGTCATTTGGTATTCTTAACTGTCTGATGGCTACCGACCCCTTTGTAGTAACTCCGGGACCCATAAGGCAGCCACCCTGACACGCCATCAACTCAAGAAAGAGAGGTGTATCAGGACTATTTTCCCTAAGGTCGCTTAGGATTGCTTTACAGTTCTCCATCCCAGAGAAGGCCATAGTATGATACTCTTTGGGCACACTGTTTAAACCTCGAATCATGCCTCCCTCCATAGGATAAATCCTGCAGTCAGCAGCAGGAAAAGGAAACCATGAATCTAGGTTAGCCATAGCATCATGACTTGGTGCCTCATCTAAAATATCTTGTAACTCATCAAATGTGATGGCTGCATCAATAAGCCCTTCACTATTATCTGCTTCGTATTTCTTAGCAATACAAGGTCCCGCAAATACAATCTTAGCCTGCTTGCCAACCAATTGTCTGAGCATTCTTGCATGAACCAGCATCGGGGAGGCTACCGGTACGATATATTCTGATAACTCCGGATAATACTGATGGATAAGATTAACAACAGCAGGACAAGCACTGCTAATTGCCAGATTGGGTCTTCTTTTCTCTAACCACTCCTCTGTCTTTCTATTAACAATTTCAGCTCCAAGTGCCGTCTCAGAGACACGTGTAAATCCTGAAGCTTTAATACGTCTAACTATCTCCCCTTTTTTACCTCCATGTAAAACAACGTAGGAAGGAGCCAACGATAAGACAACATCGCTTCCTTCATCTAACCAATTTTGGACAATACCGGTATCGTTTCGATATTTCTTTGCACCTGCGGGACAAACTGCGGTACAATGACCACAACTCACACAAAGTTCTGCTATAATCCCTGCCCTGTTCTGTTCCATCCGAATGGCCTTTACAGGACATTCTCTGATACACTTGTAACAGTCCTGGCAGTTGTTACTTAGAGTATATACCGGTAAATCACTAATCATTTCTAATTATTTCAAAGAGAAACAACTGTTTTTCCCGAGGGTAACAGTGTATCAAGTAGTATTTTCTCAATTTGGCTTGATGTTACCTCATAATAGATTGTACCATCAATTTTTATCATAGGACCACGACTGCATGAGTTTTCGCAAAGATGTCCTCTGAAATCTATTTGATCTTTAAGACCATTTACTTGAAGAAAGTTTTTTATAATCTCAAGGTTAACATCATTCCCTCGAGTATAACAAGAACTCCCAAGACAAATTGTAATGCTGTGCTTTTTATTCATTTCCGGTAATATTAAAGGGTTATCTATACCGAAAAGCGAAAGTATCATTTCTGATAAGCTCCTTACCTCTACCTTTCGAGATCTCCAACAGTTAGATTGCCTCCACTTACCTAAAAAACTAACCAACCTAACTATGAAAAGTAAACCGACAATCTAAACTGTTGAATTTCTCTTTGAAAATAAGAACTTTATTTTCTAACTTTTCGTATCAAAAAATCGTGCCAGATTTTACTAATTCTTGAATGCAACCATATTGCTCACTGGCCATTTTGGATATCCGGGGATAACATTCTCTACATGAATTTCTTCAGGAACCTCAACTAAAAGCGGACTAAAATTCCAGATCTCTGAGACTCCATTTTCAACCAATGATTGAGCATATTTCTGAGCATATTCAATATCAGCAGCAATGACACCTGATATATTAGTATGCTCCCCTTTTTTCTTTAATGATGAGTCATTAGTTCTCAATAGTTCAGCACCTGCAGGAACCATTCCATGGTAATCATCAGAAAGAATTAAAACAGGTTTAAATCCAAAACCTTGATATTCCCAACTGTCAAATAATCTTTCGACAGCAGAATGGTTACCACTGATTATCACTTTTTTCTCTTTCCCTTGAGTAAATAATAGTTCAATTGCTAGAACAAGTTGCTCAAGTTCAAATGCTGTACTTTGATTCATTTTATCAGGTTGATTGGCCAAGTCGCCAAGAACCTCTTCCACCTCAATCGAAGTTTCAGAAGCGATCTCTGAAGCAGTAAGAGTTGTAACGCCAATCCTGAGCATTTTTCGCCCCGTCTCGGCATACTTTTTTAAACGCCCTAAAGCCTCCTGTATAGTCACCTGATCATTTAAAGCTGGCATTTTCATAATTTTTTTTTTATAATGGCCCGATGGTACTAAGACCATCGGGCGAGATTTATATATGGGTTATCTGATAAAGCGTATCGAAAAAGTTTAGAAGTCGATCTTGGTACCGTAATAAACAGCCTTAAAGATCTTTTTAAAATCGTCAACAGTTGTCTCTCTTGGATTACACCCGGTGCAAGCATCCAAAACAGCATTGTTGCTGATTCTGTCCAAGTTGGCGAGGAAATCCTCTTCTTTCACACCAAACTCCTTAAGAGAGAGAGGGATATTTAGTTGCTTATTCATATCAATAAGCATTGAAGTATAGCTATCAATAAGCTGATCATCTGTAGTTCCCGGAAGACCCAGGTATCTACCAATCTCTGCTAATCTTTGACCAGCAACCTTCTTATTGTAATCAATTACATAAGGAAGATAAATTGCATTTGCACAGCCATGAGGGATATGGAAAATGGCTCCCGTTTTGTGTGCCATACTGTGAACTATTCCGAGCAATGCGTTGCTAAAGGCCATTCCGGCTAAACACTGTGCATAGTGCATCTTTTCACGAGCATCTGCGTCACCATTATATGACTTCAGAAGGTTCTCCTTGATCATAGCAATTGCTTTCAACGCCAGGGGATCAGTAAAATCTGAATGAAGAGCGGCAACGTATGCTTCAGTTGCATGAGTAATGGCATCCATACCAGTGTGAGCGGTAAGTTCTTGTGGCATGCCAAGAGCTAGCTCATGGTCAACAATAGCAATATCAGGAGTGATTTCAAAATCAGCTAAAGGGTATTTAATTCCTTTACTATAATCTGTGATTACGGAGAAAGCTGTAACCTCTGTTGCCGTTCCACTAGTTGAGGGTATGGCTACAAAACGAGCTTTATTTCGTAACTGAGGAATGTTAAAAGGTTTTGCTACATCCTCAAATTTTGCTTCAGGATGTTCGTAGAAAATCCACATCGCTTTTGCAGCATCAATCGGACTACCACCTCCAATTGAGACAATCCAATCGGGCTGAAACTCTCTCATGATTTCTGCACCTTTCATTACTGTCTCTACCGAAGGATCGGGTTCAACCCCATCAATGATTTTTACTTCCATTCCAGCTTCTTGCAAATATGACTCGGTCTTCTGCAAAAAACCTGCTTTTCTCATACTGCTACCTCCGGTTACTATGATTGCTCTGTTTCCTTTGAGGTTTTTTAATTCTGCGAGTGTTCCTTTTCCAAAGTAGAGATCGCGGGGAAGTGTAAAACGTGCCATAACTAAAAGATATTTAAGTTTCTTCTAGTAATACCATTCTTATGCCATAAATTCTACTTAATTGTATTACAAACAATTAACACTCTTTGAACTTGTCCCTAATGCCAAAGAGTGTTAATTATTATGACACACACCAAAATACCTTGTGTCGGATTATTGAGCACTGTTCAAAATATGAACACTAGTATGGAATGCCATACTTCTTCATCTTCAAATAGAGAGTGTTACGACTCACATTTAGAATTCGTGCCGCTTTGCTAATATTCCCATTAAGTTTTGAGATAGCGCGCTCAATAGCCGCCTTCTCTGCTTCATCTAAACTCATTAATGGTAAATCAACGACAGCCTCCTCAGATTGACCGCTACCATTTGGCAAAGCAGGCAAATTCTGATTATTAGCTTGAGACGAAGACTCGTATAATGTAGTGATGTTACCATCTAATATGACAGCCTTCTCAAGAAAATTCTCAAGTTCACGAATATTACCCGGCCAGCTATAGGCCATAATCTTCTCAATCAGAGTTGTACTCAGATATGGAATATTCTTATTCAAATGCTGAGCCTTCTGCTTTAAGAAGAACTTAACCATTGCTTTTATATCCTCTTTACGCTCTCTTAAAGGAGGCACCCTTAAAGGAATCACATTTAGCCGATAATAGAGATCTAACCTAAAACGCCCTTTTCGAACCTCCTCAGCAAGATCCTTATTCGTTGCTGCGATAATACGAACATCAATTTTCATCTCCTTCTCACCCCCAATGCGTGTTACCGAACCTTCCTGAATGGTTCTAAGTAATTTCACCTGCATCTCAAGAGGCATCTCTCCTATCTCATCTAAGAAAAGCGTTCCTTTATCAGCCAACTCAAACTTACCAGGGCGTCCTCCCTTTCTGGCACCTGTAAAAGCACCCTCTTCATAACCAAAGAGCTCACTCTCAATTAATGTAGGAGCAATTGCTCCACAATTAATAGCAACAAAGGCACCCTCCCGACGCTCACTAGCATTATGAATTGCTTGTGCAAATACCTCTTTACCGGTTCCACTCTCCCCAATGATCAAAACAGAAGACGGACTTAATGCCACCTTTTTCGCATATGAGAGAAGCTGTTGAATGGCAACTGATGTTCCTATGATATCAGAGAAAGTATATCGGGCATGGCTTCCAGTATAACGATTGACAAGGTTGAGCATCCTTCGATACTCACGTATTGTGAGCATAAAACCCAATATCTCACCCTCAGGTGTTTTTATCGGGTATGAATTATACATAAACTTCTCCGTCATTTTATTGATAAGAAAACGACCTTCCTCATCAATAAAAACCTCACCCAATAATACCCTACGTTTCACATGTGCCCAATCTGGGAACAACTCAATTATCGGTCTATTCAAAAGATGTATACGACGTATCCCTAGTGAGGTACAGGCAGTATCATTCACCCAATGTATCTCATCATTAAGATCAACAGCAAAAACCCCAAATGTGAGGTTATTCATTAACGTGAAAGCATATTGATTGGCATCAAAGAGCTGTTTCTGAACCGCGAGACTCTCCATTCGACTCTCAATGGCCTGTACCGCTCCAACTACCATCCCCAATGTATGTGGATGAACATTATCACGATGCCCTGTCAAATTAATAGTTGCTATAATCTCTCCATTGGTGTTATGCACCGGAGCCGCTGAACAGGTCCATTTATGAAAAGCCTTCGTAAAATGCTCATTGGCTGTTATCTGAACTGCACTATTCACATTCAATGCGGTTCCCATAGCATTAGTCCCTATACTCTGCTCATTCATATATGCACCAATGACCATACCCATCGATTCAGCCTCAAGAACTAACGCCTCATCACCTAAAATATGTAAGATACACCCCTCTGAATCAGTACAGAAAATAACGAACCCAGACTCCTTAACAGTGTCATATAGTTGCATCATCACAGGCCGGCAAAGTCCAATCAGATCACTCTTTTGATCCAACATTCGCGCTACTTCATCGGTATTTAAAATTCGAGACGGGTTCTCCTGATCCTTCTGAACCCCAAATTGTCGACTCCTTTCGTGCGATTCGATAATGATTTTATCGTGATCATTCATTGGTTCACTCATTGCTCCGCTTATTACTCCGTTCAAATAAATGACGAAAGTTAATCATTTCCAGTAAAAGACAACAAAAGTAGTTAAAATTTAAGACACATCAAAACCACACCACAAGAGACCATTTCTCAAACTGACCAAAAACTTCACACCATATAAATACTTAGTGTTAGAAAAAAGCAGTTCTATAAAATCGCTTTGAAAACAAAAGTGTAAAGGCATGTTGACTAAAGTGATTTGAATTAAACAACAACCATGAAAGACGGTCTTTCAATCACGGTATTTAACCAATTGATCTATATGCCATAAAACAGCCTGTCACAAAATTTAATATTGAACTTGTTCGATAACGAACAATTATATACATTTGGACTTGAATCATTTTTTTGATTCTTATTACATCAATCAATTACCATTTCGTCTCTCTAAAAAAGAACTAGTTATGGATAAGACAGAAGCCAAAGTTTTAATTATAGATGATGATAGGGATGTCTTGCTTGCAGCAAAGCTATTCCTTAAACAACATTTTACTACTGTCCATACAGAGCCCGATCCACAGAATATAACAGCCCTTCTTAAAAATGAAAACTACGACATCATTCTGCTTGATATGAACTTCTCAAGAGAGTCAACGAGCGGCAAGGAGGGCTTCTTTTGGTTGAATAAAATCTTGGAGATTGACCCTGCTGCAGTTGTAATTTTCATTACCGGATATGGCGATATTGAATTGGCTGTACAGGGTATTAAAGAGGGTGCTACAAATTTCCTACTTAAGCCCTGGGATAACAAAAAGCTTCTTGCAGAGATTCAGGCTAACCTCAAAGTGAGCGAAAATAATCGTGAACTAGAAGATTTAAGAAATAAAAAGAAAACCCTCCTTACACAACAAAACGACCCCTACGAGCATATCATTGGGAATTCTCCCTCAATGATGAAAGTTCTCACCACAGTAAATAAAGTAGCAGCAACTGATGCTACTGTTCTCATTCTTGGAGAGAATGGCACAGGAAAAGAGTTAATTGCCAGAGCGATACATAGGGCCTCGCCGAGAAGAGATGAGGTATTTGTAAGTGTTGACTTAGGTGCGATAAGTGAATCATTATTTGAGAGTGAACTCTTTGGTTTTAAGAAAGGGGCATTTACCGATGCAAGAGAAGATCGCGCCGGAAGATTTGAAGCAGCTAATAAAGGGACTATCTTTTTAGACGAGATTGGAAATCTCTCATTCCCTCTTCAATCTAAGTTACTCTCTGTTCTTCAGAGCCGTAAAGTAGTCAGACTTGGCACAAACAGAGAGATTCCTATTGACATTAGGCTAATATGCGCCACAAACATGCCTTTATACCAAATGGTACAAGAGGGGAAATTCAGGCAAGACTTACTCTATCGAATCAATACAGTTGAAATACAAGTTCCATCTCTAAGAGAGAGGACAGAAGATATCAGTCTCTTAGCCGAGCACTTCCTCAATATATACTGCCGTCGGTATAAGATGCCACTAAAAAGAATTGCTCCAAATACGATGAAGCGATTAGAAAAGCATGGATGGCCAGGAAATATCAGAGAACTTGAACATGCTGTTGAAAGAGCTGTTATTCTTAGCGAAAGTAATATTCTTGAGCCCCAGGATTTTTTCTTCCCCTCATCTGATGACGATAGAAACGATGAGTTTTATACTGGATCAACTAATCTTGGTGAGACAGAAAAAGTACTTATAAGAAAAGTGATCGATAAACATGGAGGAAACATTAGTAAGGCTGCTCGTGAACTCGGACTAACCCGTGCCTCTCTATATAGAAGAATAGAAAAACATGGTCTTTAACGGCTTCCAAAAAAGAATTTTCCTTAGAATAATTGCAATATCGGGTACTGCAATCTGCGCCTCATGGATTACAATGATGCCCAGTATGCTATTCCCGGCAATTACTTTATGGATTATTCTTTTAATTCTTGTTTTTGAACTATTTCGATATACCGAGCAATCAAACCGAAAGTTGACTCGTTTTCTCGAGTACGTTAAGCATGGAGACTTCTCACCAACCTTTTCCGATGATAACCTAAGTGACTCTTTTAGCAACTTGAATGCCTCCTTTAATGCGATCATTAAAGAGCTTAAAAGCAATAGAACATCAAAAGAAGAGCATCTAAGCTACCTTCAAACGGTCGTCTCGCATATTTCAATTGGAGTTCTTGTCTTTAAAGAAGACGGAAAGGTTGATATGTTTAACCATGCTGCCAGCGAACTACTAGGCATCAGTGATTTAAGATATATTAATGACCTTTCAACAGTCTCAGAGAAACTTAAAACATCCGTTTTATCCTTAAAATCAGGCCAAAGACAACTAATCAAAATCTCAGTAGATGGTCAGTTAAAGCAATTAAACATCCACTCTACCCAGTTCAAACTTAGAAATGAACTCTTCACCCTGCTCTCTTTACAGGATATAAGATCAGAACTTGAAGAGAAAGAGATCGAATCATGGCAACGCCTTATAAGGGTTCTAACACATGAAATCATGAATTCAATTACCCCGATTTCATCACTCGCCGGGACATTGAATGATATGATGTTTTCTGAGGATGGAACTCCAATTCCTCTCGATAATGAAGATAGAGCCAGTATACAACAAGCCATAGAGACAATAGCCAACAGAAGTAAGGGTCTCCTCTCTTTTATGGAGCTCTATCGCGACCTAACACGAATTCCTAAGCCCAATTTTAAATATTTCGCGGTTGCCGAGGCCTTTAAACGTTTAGATCGACTAATGGGAAACCAATTTGAGGAACTAGAAATTAAAACTAACTATTTACTATCTCCTGATGATCTAATGATTACTGCAGATCCTGATTTACTTGACCAAGTACTTATTAACCTCGCCCTAAACGCAAAAGAGGCATTAAGAAACACAAACGACAAGAGTATCCTATTTAAGGCACTGACAAACAAATCAGGAAAAGTTATTATCGAGGTTACCGACAACGGGCAGGGGATCTCTCCAGACCTTATCGACAAAATATTCATGCCTTTCTTCACATCCAAAAAGGAAGGATCAGGAATAGGCTTAAGTCTCTCCCGTCAGATCATGCATCTTCATAAAGGAACCATCACCGTCAATTCTAAACCTGACCAAGGAGCTACTTTCACGCTTACGTTCTAAAGCTCTAAACATCATCAATAATGAATTCTGATAACTCCTCAACACATAATGAGGTAGGTATATCAATCATTTCCCAAACCTTTGATCTAACTCTCCTATCTCTGCTACCTATCCTCCCTTATTTAACCAAGTTAAACAGGGAGAATAGAAAGCAAACATATTATTAATATACCAGCTCAGGTTTTCTACTACTTTGAACAGAGGATGTAAAAAGGGCTAAAGAGGCCAATAGAGCAAGAACACCAGTTATTGTTCCAATTGTGCTATCGAAAGTAGTCTTATAGCTATCAACAGAAATCATGGTCACAACCATTAAACCCAGCGCTACGAAAACAGACCTTCCGATTGGCTCCTTTTTCAACGCCTGAACTATCATTGTTGAAGCCTTTGACGCTACCGTCAAGATTAAATAAAGAACAGCCACACCAAATAATTTGCTCAGAAACTCACTATTAAGCCCAACTGAACCTGGTCTATTTGTAGTTATAACCCAACCAACTAATAGTACCATAGAAAAATAACCCACACTAATCAGTCGGCTGACCCAACCCAGTGTCTGCTGACCCATTACCTCTCTTACAAAGCCTTTAGCAAAACTTACAAGTGCTAAGACAATCAAGAATCCATAAATAGCAATTGCAGAGAAGGATGGCTGCAAAAACATTGCAACTCCTAAAAAGAGAAATAAAAATGCATCTAACTTGGCGAGTAGTATAGTATCGCTAAAATCTTTCTTTTCCATAATCTAGAAATTTTAATTGTATTATAGAAACACTATTGTTTCTAACAAATGACAGCTAATGAATTAACAGTCATGACAAAAGCTCAACTCCCTTAGCGCTAATTGGTAGTAAAAACAACTATCACAATTGGCGTGCCAAACCATTAACCATCCAACATATTTACATTATACCAATGACTTATCGCAACATATTGAACTAAAAGTAAGCACCATTTCGAATAAAATAATCATACTTTTGCTTCATGATGCTGAAGAAACTTCACATAAAAAAGGTCATAGGAATCTTGAAGATTTCAATCATTAGGATAATCTTTATGATCGGCCTCTTTTCGTCAGTTTTGATTGCTTTAAGCTTCACAAGTATCCCATTTTATGCCTCATATAGACTCTCCTGTCCTCATCAAAAAGCTTATAATTCTCCGGATTACATTGTAGTTTTAGGAGCCGGTGGTATGCCTAGTGCCGAGGCTATAATGAGATGCTATTATGGATCAGAGGCTGCCAAAGCCTATGTGACGTCACAAGTCATTATTGCCTTACCTACACTCCCACAATATTTCAAACAGAGTCACACCTACAAGATGTACCAAGAGATGAGGTTACGGGGTGTAGATTCAACCCGCTTTATATTTGAGATCAAAGGGACTAACACTCATGAACAGGCTCTCACCATAAAAAATGATCTTAAAATTTCCGCTAATAGTTCCCTTCTAATCATAACTTCCCCAGAGCACATTTATAGATCTATTAAGACCTTTCAAAGGGCAGGTTTTAAGCTTGTCTCAGGACTTGCCTCTTATGAAAATGCGATAGATGAATCATTACTCCTCAAACAAACTGAGAAACCAACAATAATTGATAATCCTGGTCGCAACCCTGCTCTCCGATATAATATGTGGAATTACCTCAAAATCGAAATTACCGTATTACGTGAGTACTTCGCAATTACCTGGTATTGGTTAAATGGATGGATCTAAGTAGCATTCCCTGTATTCTCTTTCAATAGCAGTATAGCGGTCTTCTGAATAGTTTCCTCTATAGGAGTAAACCGAAATCCAAGTTTTTCAATTTTATCCGAACTATAGCGGTATGTCCTCTGCGCTGCCCTGGCTGTCTCTTTAGTAACCAGTGAATCATTACCTGTGAAAAAACTCTTAATAGCAAAAAGACGCCAGGCTATCTCCCCTTTAAAAGCAGATACATATTTGTGAGGAGATGGACGATTAAGAGATTCAGCAATCAGATCAAAGAGTTTCTTGTAGTCTAAATTCGAGCCATTTAGTACGAATCGCTCTCCTATAACTCTTCTCTCAACAAGAAATAGAATGGCTTTAGCAACATCAACAACATCTACATAACCATTTACACCATGGGTATAATATTTAAGCCCATCCCACACATTTTTAAAGAGAGCCGAACTACCTTTTGACCAATCGCCAGGGCCTAAAATAACACTAGGGTTCACTATGACCGCAGGTAATCCTTCGCCTATTGCCCTCCAGACCTCCCGTTCGGCTAAAAACTTACTTTGCCCATAGACAGATCCTTTTGGAACATCATCCCAAGGATCACCTTCATCTGTTAGTGCCTTTCCGGGAATAGTGCCCAGTGCCGCTATGGAACTAACATGAACGAAATAATCAACCCCTTCATCCAAGGCGATATTTGCCATATTAGTCGTCCCGTTAACATTTACTTTTAAAATCTCAGCTTTATCCTTTGATTTAAAAGAGACGAATGCTGCACAATGAATAACCAAACTAATCCCTTTCATGGCTCTACCAACAGACTCAACATCTGTAACATCACCTACTATCCATTCAATTAACTCGGGTCGCTTTATGCCCCTCATCATGAGCTCCTCCTGAGAAGGAACCCTTCTCACCAATGCTCTGACCTCCTTGCCTGAATCATTGAGTAACGATAATATTTGGCCACCGAGTAGCCCTGTTGAGCCGGTTAATAAAATCATAATACAAATGTAGTTATTTCAACCATTACGCTATTAACTAGCGGAATAACTCAATACTGATAGATAGAACTGCGGTACAGATCAAATTTGGTCAACTTTCATTGAGGCCATTGAAAACATTGGCTAGATATGGTTGTAATCCAATTCTCTCACAAATTCGTAACTTTGCCCTTTATAATAACCGAAAGATGAAGAATTTTGTTGAAGAGTTACGCTGGAGAGGCATGATCCATGATGTTATGCCGGGAACTGAAGATTTACTTCTTAAAGAGGTTGTCACCGCCTATGTTGGAATAGACCCCACTGCTGACTCTCTTCACATTGGCCATCTGGTTGGCATTATGATGCTAAGACACTTACAAAGTTGTGGCCATCGTCCTGTCGTATTGGTTGGTGGTGCTACAGGAATGATAGGAGACCCATCCGGCAAATCTCAGGAGAGAAACCTATTAGATGAACCTACCCTTAGGCACAACCAGGAGAGCATAAAAAAACAGATTGCAAAGTTTCTAGACTTCGAAACCAAAGCAGAGAATCAGGCTCTCATGGTTAATAACTATGACTGGATGAGAGAGTTCTCTTTCTTGGGGTTCATTCGCGATGTAGGTAAGCACATCACTGTAAACTACATGATGGCTAAAGACTCTGTAAAGAAGAGAATCAGTGGAGATACCGGTGAAGGAATGTCATTTACCGAATTTACCTATCAATTGGTTCAGGGATACGATTACCTTCATTTGTATAAAGAATACAACTGCAAACTTCAGATGGGTGGTTCTGACCAATGGGGGAATATTACCACAGGGACAGAGATGATCAGGCGTATAGCCGGAGGAGAGGCCTATGCCTTGACTTGCCCGCTAATAACAAAAGCAGATGGTGGGAAATTCGGCAAAACCGAGAAAGGAAATATCTGGCTTGACCCAGAACGCACCTCACCTTACCAGTTCTACCAATTCTGGATCAATGTCTCTGATGCTGATGCATCACGTTATATCCGAATTTTCACTCTCAGATCAAAGAGTGAGATTGAACAACTTGAAGCAGAACATGCTCTTGCTCCGCATACTCGCATCCTTCAGAAAGCACTGGCAAATGATCTGACCATCAATGTACATTCAGAGGCTGACCTCCAGTCTGCAATTGAAGCATCGGAAATTCTCTTTGGAAAAGGAACTACCGAAACGCTCAGAAAACTAGATGAGAAAACCCTACTTTCCGTTTTTGATGGGGTCCCCCAGTTTGAAATCGAGAAAGAATCACTTAATAATGATCTTAATGCCTCCGATTTCCTTGCCGGCATAACCGCTATCTTCCCAAGTAAAGGAGAAGCCAGAAGAACAATGAAGGAGGGTGGCGTAATGTTTAACCGTGAAAAGATTACTGAAGAGACTCTAATTACTCAATCAATGCTTCTAAATGATAGATATATTCTGGTTCAAAGAGGCAAAAAGAATTATTACTTAGTTATCGTGAAATAAACAAACAGCGTCTCCTCAAAACTTTATTTGAACAATTTCACGAATTTAAACATTCTCTTACCGGCTCCTAACCGAGCCGGTATTTTTTTATGAAGAAGAAACTTTATATAATAGCAGGTTTTATATCCGTTGCTCTAGGAGTAGCTGGTATTTTTCTTCCACTATTGCCTACAACTGCCTTTCTACTGTTGGCCGCATGGCTATTCTCAAAGGGCTCGCCGAAATATCGACAATGGCTACTGAATCATAAATATCTAGGTCCTCATATTAAAAATTATACTGAAAAACGAGGCATCACAAGAAAAGCAAAACTCAGAACCATAGCAACGTTATGGATCACCCTAACTATCTCAGCTGTTCTCTTCTGGTCGATCTGGTATATCCCTTTAATCCTGCTTGTCGTAGGTATAGGAGTCTCATGGCATGTACTCTCTTTGAAAACAGTAAGAAATGATGAAAAACATAACCCAGATTGAATAATACAACTAATCATGGTACTATATTTGTGTTTTTGATCCACATTTATAAAGGCTGTTTCTGGAGTTTATAACACATTCCTTTCCTCATAAAACTATCAGCCTGGGCTCCACCAGAGACTACTTCTGAAGTTCTTTGAAAAACAAATTTCTTTTACCATAAAGTTATGGTAGGTAAACTCATCTAAGAAGAATAAGATTACTTAACCTGACTTATAACTTGTAACTATTCCTAAACAATTCAATAACACATGAAAAGTCTATTAAAAAACCTTTCGGTCTTAGTACTCCTACTCATAGTTGTGAGTAGCTGTCAACAACGTTCAGTGACAAGAGTTTCTCCCAACCAAACTATCGACCTAAGCGGAAGATGGAATGATACCGACGCCCGTCTTACTGCTGAAGATATGATTCAAGAGGCTTTAGGTACAAATTGGCTTACCAATTTCACGCAGGAAAGTGGAAATAAACCCGTAATTATTGTCGGTTTCGTTAAAAATAAAAGCTCCGAGCATATTGATGCAGAACCATTCCTGAAAGATCTCGAGAAAGCTTTTATTAATTCGGGAAGAGTCAGAGTTGTTCAAGGTGGAGAAAAAAGAGAACAACTCAGAGCTGAAAGAGCAGATCAACAAGAGTATTCAAGCAAGGAGACAATGAAAAAATGGGGAAAAGAGGTTGGTGCCGACTTCATCCTTCAGGGTTCTATAAACCAAATTGTTGATACCTATAATAACGAAAGGGTAAACTTCTATCAGGTTAATCTTGAACTAACCAATCTTGAAACAAATGAAATTGTCTGGATAGGCGACAAGAAAATCAAAAAGTATATCAATAAATAATCTAGCCCGAAAGGGTAAACCTATCCTTTCCTACACTTAAACTGATGCTGTTATGAAGCGTCACGCTCGTCGACCACTTCATTTGTTTTTGTTGCTTTTCCTAAGTCTCGGACTGACTAGCTGTATGACCTATTACCAGAAAACGCAGAAGTTCCAGGAAGCAATTAGCACTGGTAATATTTCAGAGGCTCAGAAAATCTTGAGAAAACAGGCTAGTGATTCAACTGGTAAAAACCGTATTCTCTATCTTTTCAATGGAGGTTGGCTCAATTACCTTGCTGGTAATTCGACCCAAGCTATCAAATACCTTGATGCCGCAGATAATTATATCGATGACTACTCTAAAAACTATGGTACTGAGGCTTTATCATTACTAACTAATGCAAATGTAAAGCCCTACATGCCAGAGGATCCTGAGAAAGTCATGATAAATTACTATAAAGCATTATCATATCTTGAGGAAGGCAATAAAAGTGCCGCATTAGTAGAGGCAAGAAAAATTAATATCAAGCTTTATGAGTTTAATGATAAGTACAAAGGCAAAAAGAATCGCTACTCAGATGATCCCTTTGCTCATCTGCTTATGGGTTTAATCTATGAAGCCGATAACAATGTGAATGACGCCTTTATAGCCTATCGAAACTCTATTAGAGCATACGACTCAGTTTTTACCCCTCGATTTAATATCTCTATCCCTGAGACCTTAAAAAGTGATGTCATTAGAATGGCTCGTGCTAATGGTTTCACCGATGAGGAAGAATACTTTAGGAATCGCTTTAAGATGGATGCACCCCCTCGATTACCCAACAAAAACGGGGAGGTAGTTTTAATCTGGGAAAATGGCTTTGGACCTGTCAAAGACCAATGGAGTATCAACTTCAATGTTCTCAAGGGACAAGGAGGGTTTGTGACTTTTCAAAGCTCAGAATTGGGCATTAGTCTACCATTCTTTACCGGCAATATGAGTCCGAAAGAGTCCGCCTCATTTAGCGATCTGAAGTTTGTAAGGGTCGCTTTCCCAAAATATCTGATCAGACCTACAGTATATACTGACGCATCTGTAGAGGCCAATAACCAGCAGATTCATTTGAATAAGGCTCATAATCTAACTGATGTACTCGTTCAAACCCTCAGAGATAGAATGCTAAGAGAAATGGCAAACTCTTTACTCCGCTTAGCTACAAAACAGGCGCTTGAAGAGGCCGTTCGCTCTCAAAATAAAGATATCGGTGCAGCAGTTGGTATACTAAATGCTCTTACTGAACAGGCGGATACCCGTAACTGGCAAACTCTTCCATCTGAAATATGGTATAGTCGAATCACCCTTCCTGCCGGTGAACAGACTCTTCAATTTAATACCAATGGCAAGTTTGGTGGAAAAACTCATGAGATTAAGGTAACGGTTAAACCTGGACAAATGACCTTTGTTACCTTCAGAAGTTTCGAAGCTGGACCTCCTATTCCAGATGTCAATAATTAGTCTTTAATCTTCAAGAAAAAGGCCTGCACTTTTAATCAGTGCAGGCCTTTTTTCTTATTAGTAAATGAAGACCAACAACACCTAAGATGCATATCCCTTTAAACAATCCTCGCAAAGACAGTCACTGTAAGTTGATTCCAGCAACTCACGAGCCTCGTTATTCAGGCTATATTCAACACACCAACATCGGGCAGAGTGGCTACAATAAAAGGCTTTACCACACTTGGGACAAGTCTTGTTTTCTTTCTTAGGCTCAAGCCCTGCTGTATTATCAGTCTCGCAATTATTCATATCTATTAGTATACTATTTCGTAATCAAAATGTGCTCACCCGACTTATTTCCTCATTTGACCTACTGAGCAAATGATTATTATAGCTATTCCTTTTCAAGCTCATCAGAATTCAACGTAACGCTAACACTGGCTAACTTACCTCCGAGAGGTGGATTTAACTTACTTACCGTTACCTCTGAATAAGTCACTGAGGGAAAGTTTTTGTGAAGAGAAACTAAAATTCGTCGTGCCACATGTTCAAGTAGGTGAGAACTAACCTCCATCTCCTGCTTCACCATCTGATAAACTGATAGATAGTTGACGGTCTCTTTTAGATTATCCGATTTTGAAGCTGATTCAACATCGGTCTCCATTAAGAGATCTACTATAAAATGAGTACCTACAACCCTTTCAGCGTCGAAACAGCCATGGTATGCATAGTACTCCATCCCATTTAAAGAAATTATTGCCATCCTAATTGACCTTAATTGAATCGACTGCTAATTTAACACGTGAAATAAATTCTTCCTTTCCAAGAAGAACTACAATATCAAGTAAATGAGGCCCCATTCCTGATCCAACCATAGCCAGACGAAGTGCATTCATGACAACTCCCATGCCTACTCCCTTCTCCTCTAAGAAGCGTTTTATCTCTTCTTCTAATGAAGATTGAGTAAAATCAGGAAGCGCAACTAATCGCTCAGCTAAACATAGAATTAGCTCCCCGGTATCGGCTTTCCATCTCTTTTTAACGACCCCTTCATCATAGGCTGCTGGCCGTTGAAAGAAGAACCAACATTGATCCCAAAGTTCTGATACAAAGACAACCCTGTCTTTTACCAATGGAATCACCTTTAAAGCTTTATTCTCATCAATACTAACCCCATTATGACTCATCTGCTCAACAAAGAGACCAGTCAACTGCTGATCACTTAGCTTGCGAAGATATTGCTGGTTAAACCACTTTGCCTTCTCTGGATCAAATTTTGCACCAGCCTTATTAACTCTATCTAATGAGAAGAGACGGATGAGTTCATCCATTGAAAACACCTCTTGCTCAGTACCAGGATTCCAGCCCAGCAATGCTAATAGATTGACGAAAGCTTCAGGGAAATAGCCTGATTCACGATAACCCGAAGAGACATCACCACTCTTGGGATCTGTCCAACGCAAAGGGAATACGGGGAAACCCAATCTATCGCCATCACGCTTGCTAAGTTTACCGTTGCCATCGGGTTTTAACAATAACGGCAAATGAGCAAAACGGGGTGCATTCCATCCAAAGAAACGATACAACAACACATGCAACGGAGCACTTGGTAACCACTCCTCTCCTCTGATAACATGAGTAATCTCCATCAGATGATCATCAACGATATTAGCTAAATGATAGGTAGGCATTCCGTCGGATTTAAAAAGCACCTTATCATCAAGAACCGATGATTGTACCCTGACCTCACCACGAATCAGATCATCAACAAGAATCTCCTCTCCTGCCGGAATCTTCGCCCTGATAACATAGGGCACAGCCTTATTTAGTAAGTCGGAAACCTCTTCTGCCGAAAGAGTCAAACTATTTCTTAAGCCAACTCTTGTTGACGAATCATACTGGAAATTTGGAGATGCAGCACGCAAAGCCTCTAGCTCCTCAGGTGTATCAAACGCATAATAGGCATGCCCATTAGCGATCAACTCGTCAGCATACTTGACATATATCTCTTTTCTATCACTCTGCCGATAAGGACCAAAAGGTCCCCCAACGTGAACCCCTTCGTCAAACTGAATACCACACCATGTAAGCGACTCTATTATATATTGCTCAGCACCCGGGACAAACCTTGTTTGGTCGGTGTCCTCAATGCGGAGGATCATCTGCCCTCCGGTCTGGCGAGCCAGCAAATAGTTATATAGAGCAGTACGAACGCCACCCATATGTAGTGGGCCTGTAGGACTGGGGGCAAAGCGCACCCTTACTTTCTGATCATTCATGGATTATCAATTTGTTATTCAAAGGAGTCATAGAATATCCTATTCATTTAAATCTCTTAACAATCTAAAAGAGCATAACGACTAGGCTATTCCACCCAAAAAAGTTTATTGTGCAAAGGTACTACTCCAAGGCCAATGAGAAAAACCAACTCAATTACTTTCTTACCAATCCTCTAACTATTTCCCATCCCTGTTTTAGTCTATTCAGCTCATCTTTATCAAAAAACCGCCCTCTGTACAACAGAATAGGGAACAGAATCACCAGTACAGATTTAATAATCAAAACCCATACAAGATTTAAAAACTCAAGTTCCCAACCTATAAAAAAGAGTACCGTACCAATCCCCAACAACAATAGTATCCGACGGGTTTCAAACTGAATATAATAGAACTTTTGTGAGTAATATAAATACAATGCACCCATCACAGCGGTTGTAAGGGTAACAGTTATTGCAGCAGCTATTACCCCTAAAACCGGAATTAACACAATATTCATTACAATACTTAGAAGTGCGCAGAATACAACTATGTAGGCATTATAGGAAGTACGTTTCACATAATGCAACCCAAGTGAGAAATAGTATTGCATACCCTTTAAGACAAAACTAAAAGTAATCAGAGGGACCAGATAGACCGCACTCTGATAACTGTCTTCACCCCACGAAAGAAAAATACTCAGCTCTTTGGCAAACAGCGTCAGAAACAGAGCAGAAAAGACCAAAACAAAGGTAAAATAGGTCAACATTCGCGAAAAGAACCGCTTAGCATCAGGGTCATTTAACATCTTATAGGCCATGGGTAAAAAGCCCAATTGGAATGATTGTATGACAAACATATTAATGATCCCCCCTATCTTGTAACCAAACCCATAGGCTCCCACCTCTGATTTATCAAGATAATACCCTAAGATAAACCGATCGCCTAACTGTAAAACAATCGCCGATGCAGTGGTAAAAACCAAAGGGAAACCATAGGATGCCATCTCCTTTAACATCCCAAAATCAAACTTTGGCACAAGATTCTTTAACAGGTATGGCAATGAAATCAAATTTAATAATACACTCGCTGCTAGTTGACTTAGAATAACCGACTCTATTCCCATGCCTAAGCCCGTGATAAAGTATACATTGAGCACAATATTGACAGTCAACTTAACCAGATTCAGAATGATATAAAAAACAGGCCGCTCGTGAAACCTAAGCATACTTAAGACCACGAGATTCAATATATCAAAAGAGACCAAAGGAAATGAGTAAGCCAGATAGGTATCAAATTGATCATATGAATAGGCCCCCATTGAACCCAACCACCTGTTTAACGGATAGGCTATCAAATTAAAAATGACTAAGATACCAATAAGAGCCATGACCACTGTAAAGATGATCTCCTTCTGTTTTCGAAGATTTTTCTCCGGAGCTAACCAACGCAATAATGCTGACGGAAGACTTAAAGCAAGAAAAGCAGACAACAGTTGCCATGTGGGCTCTAACATTACCAGAGCACCATACTGGTCAACAGAAACATTGTGAGCAATCAAAGGCAGCAACACAAAACCAGCCATTTTCGTCGCTATGTTGCCAATACTATAGATCAGTACTTGCTGTGTAGAAAGCTTTACTTTATCAAACATTTAAACTTCTATCGCGTTTTCTTTCAATTTGTGTATCCGTTTCAACAATCCTATGATATTTCCATTTCGGAAGCACCTCAACGTCTTATAGTGTCCTTTTTCACGTCCCTTTCATAATGAGAGAACCCGCCTTTTCAATCAGAATTGAGATAGCCAGACTGGCTAAGGTAGGAAGAAAAAAGAGACTAAATAGATCGATATAAGTCGAGTAGGTTTGTTTTAAACCGCTCAACATTAAATTGCTCATTAACTGCATTCCTTCCATTTTCTCCCATTTCATCTCTAAGATCAGGATTGACAATCAGTTGCTCAATCTTTGCAGCAAGATCATTGCTATTCTCACTCTCGAAAACCAAACCGCACTTGTAACGATTAATTGTTTCAAGCTGAGGTTTACAATCGGAAACAATGACTGGTCTCTTAAATAACAAATATTGGAACACCTTATTTGCTATACCCGATTCGTGTTGTTCATTCTTTACGATGGGAGATAGACAGATCGTACTTTTCAGAACATACGAAGGCAGAGTCGAAATATCCTTCCAGGGATAATGTATAATAAAATCCTTTATTTCAGGCTGATTAATTGCTGAATAAAACAGCTGCTGATCCACCTTATCAACGGGTCCGATAAGCAACAACCTAACTCTGTAACCCTTTTTAATCAACTCCTCTACCGCCTTTAAGGTGGTAATTATTCCACGTCTTTCAGCGATCACTCCGAAGTAAAAGAGTGTAACCCCATCAAAATCTTCGATTATATTCTGATCAACGGGGTACGATAACAGCGTATGAATATCAGGGACATTAGGATAGATAAAAAATGTATCCTTTTCAAGCGATCGATACTTCTTTAACAAATCATCGCGATAATTCGCGCTTAAAACAACTATACGGCTCGCGTAAGAGAGGAAAGTCTCTTCTAGTCTCCTCCAACGTTTTGGGCAAACGATAAGACTTTTTGGGAATTTATTGGCCCAATTGTAAGTGAGTATTACCGCAGGAAAATTCTCATGAAGATCGAGAATAATCGGAAGTTTATTCTTCTTAGTGGCAAGGTAAGCTGACTTTGCCATATAAAGGTCATGAACGTGAAGCACATCAGGTTTACTAATCTTAATCTGACGCTTTATTAAACGACTCCAGTAGTAGTGATACAACGGAATGGTTGTCATTGCAGAAAACAGATAGTTTTTTACTGTTTTCTTAATTTTAGCTCTGTAAACCTTTAAGCCGTTGACCTCCTCATATTGAGGTAGACTGCCGAAACTAAAACAGAGCACATCAACATCAACGCCCTCCTTCGACAGAATAGTTGCTTCATTAAAGACCCTTGGATCACCAACAAACTCATTATCGACCACCATTAGAGTTTTCAATCCCGAGATATTCATAGGTTACATCAGTTTTTGAGCTCAGTTCTTACTAATCAAATTAAGCATTAATAAGCCTGAGCTAAGGCTAATCAAGAATGTTTCCCTTGATAATGCTTTTTCGATGTAAAATTAGCAAAGAAGAGTCATTAGATTGAGATTAGGTTACGATGAATAGTAAAAAGGAAAGATTGTGCCACAATCAATAATGCACTACATTTGCCAGCCATTACGAGCAGTTGTTTAGGTTAGGTTGCTTTAAATGAGCTAATGCTTAAACAAACGAATTCTGATAATTTTCTTTTTACAGAGCAATTATGGATAATGCAAAAGTGTATGAACTACTAGATTGGGAAAAGCTAGATCTGTCAAAGTTAAAATCGAAGATCGATCATTTACTTAATATAATTCCTTCAGATGTTAATACGATTATTGACATTGGCTGTGGTAATGGTACCATAACGAACGTATTTGCTGAAAAGTTCGACACAACCGGTGTTGATAGAAGTCAGAATGCACTCAAATTTGTAAGGGGAAAAAAGATCGAGGCATCATGTGACAGCGTTCCGAAAGAGGATAATTCATATGATTTAGTTTTCTCATCAGAACTATTAGAGCATTTACCAGAAGGGGTCTTTCAAAAAACCATAGAGGAGTTTAAACGATTATCTAAGAAGTACATTCTTATCACAGTGCCGAATGGAGAAAACCCAAATAAGCTGATGATTAAATGTCCTGATTGCGGATATATTTTTAACAGGCCAAATCATTTAAGATCATTCAATCTGGAAGATTTCAAAAAGCTATTTCCGGGATATTCAATAGTTCACAGCTCAACGATCGGTAAAAAGGTAAGGTATTATATCCCTTCTATTCAACGATTAAAGAGAGATATTACCCCATCTTCATCATGGATTCCATACTACTGGATTGCTAAAGAGTCTAGAGATACCTTCTGCCCAAAATGTGAACACTCCTTTCACTACGGCTATAAATTTCATCCGGTGGCAACCAGCTTAGACATATTAAATGTTATTCTGTCTCCGAAGAAACCCTATTGGTTAGTTGTCCTTCTTAAGAAGGATTAGTGGATCTGCATATTCCCCGCTTCCCCGCCTCCGCTTCCCTCTGTGGTTCATCTCTCATTCTTCTCTCAGACATCTCTATATCCCCTCTACATCCCCTCTAGATTCCCTCTATATCCTCTACCTATCTAGTTCGAATCTTACACGAGTTTATAGGGAGAG
>JAJTBW010000021.1 GCA_021286705.1 Sphingobacteriia bacterium | reverse complement strand
GTCTTTGTCATGTGATTAGTACCAAAAATCTCTTTTTGTACCAGATTATTTGATGGAGTGTTTTGATCTTTCATATAGGGTGTCCCTGTGTCGAAGTCAGGAGCAATAATTTGGTTTTGGTACATGACTGATATAGTACATGGAAAGGTGACCTGAGGGGCTAATAGATCATCGTGATTTATTTAGAATGAGTATAAATTTCAATTTAAAGTATCCTTTTGCCTAAATTATTGTTTATAGATATCGAAATGTTTTACTTTTGAAAGTTACCTAAAAAGGACATCACAACAAGACCATGGAATAACCACGATTGAGACCACTTATAGACAGACTAAGAAACACTTAAATCTGATGCATTCCATGTGAACGATACTAAATAAGATAATTACACATGAACGAGAACCAAGAGCACAACGATCAACAGAATCTCAACGAAGATCAAGCCCGTAGAAGTTTTTTAAAGAAACTTGGAATATTTGCAGGCATAGGAGCAGTGGCAACCGCAGGAGCGGTTTATGTTGGATTTGACCATGAGAAGAAGAAGAACCCGACGGGAAAAAAGGTAAGGGTATTAACTGCTGATGGGAAATTAATGGAGGTTGATGAGGCCGAATTGGAGAAGAATGAAAATGCAGCCACTGAAGAACTAAATGAATTACAACGTAGGGGACGAGAGGGGTTACCTGGCAAACATTGGGTGATGGTTATTGACCTTTCCAAATGTCGCAATGCCAGAATGTGTATGGCAGCCTGTCAGGGAGCACATGAATTACGTCCCGAACAGCATCACATCAATGTCCTCAGAATGCAGGATGCCGACCACACTGAGCCCTATTTTATGCCGAAGCCATGCTATCATTGCGACAACCCTCCATGCACAAAAGTTTGTCCTGTTGATGCAACCTTCAAACGTCAGGATGGCATCGTTCTAATTGATAACGAAAGATGCATTGGATGTAGGTTCTGTATCGCAGGTTGCCCCTACTCTGCTCGTGTTTTCAACTGGATTGAGCCACTTAAGCCAGCCAATGACAGAGTTTATGACGTTGAGTTGAACGTACCCCAGAAGAAGGGAACCATAAGCAAATGTCTCTTCTCTGCAGATTGTCTGAGAAAAGGTGAGATGCCCTATTGTACCCGTGCTTGTCCTAATGGAGTCTACTGGTTTGGAGACAGAAACGAGGACACCGTCACCAATGGAACTACAAAAGAAACTGTTAGTTTCAGTGAGTTAATTCGCAAAAACGGAGGCTACACGGTATTAGAGGAGCTCGGAACCAAGCCCCAGGTTTACTATCTACCGCCTAAAAACAGGGCATTTCCATTCCAATACGAGGGCAAAACCGAACTTGATCCGAATGATAGCAGGATTGGTGGAGGAAGAGGATAATGTACCAATTTTAGAATATTAACACACAATTACTGAGAATAATAAATCTCCCTATAACCCATGGCCTCAACAAAATTATCTTCAGAGGAGAGCAGGAAGGTGCTCGACAAAATTGAAACGGATCTGATCAGACCTATGAGAAGCCATAAAGGACTAGAGCTTTGGCTTCTGTTCTTAGGACTGATATTTATCGTAGGTGGCTACGCCTATTTCATCCAATTAAGAGATGGTTTGGGTGTTACTGCTATGCGGGACTACTCAAGCTGGGGATCATACATCGCTAACTTTGTGTTCTTTGTAGCCGCCAGTTTGATTGGTATGTTTATCTCATCGGTATTCGGACTACTAAAGATCAAGTGGGTCATCCCCATCAGCCGAATTGCAGAAATGATCGCATTAGCTTTCGCAATGTGGGCAGGTTTAGTGATTGTTATTGACATGGGGCGTCCTGACAGGCTTCATCATGTCTTTTTATACGGCAGATTTCAGTCGCCCATCGTCTGGGATATTACGGTTGTAACAAGCTATGTCGCCATCTCAATGCTCCTGCTACTTATCCCGATGATACCTGACGCAAGTATCCTAAAACGCAGGATGAGTGATGCCCCAAAATGGCAACAGATGATCTATAACCTTCTCACCCTAGGGTGGGATGCTCAACCTGAACAGTACGCCATTCTTAAAAGGTCAATGAGAGTACTCATGATTCTTATCATTCCTATTGCACTCTCTATCCACACTGTTACCTCCTGGCTATTCGCTATGACTCTTAGGGCTGGATGGGATTCAACTATTTTCGGCCCCTACTTCGTCAGTGGCGCATTTGTAGCCGGAGTTGCTGCAGTAATAATTGCAATGTACTTCTTCAGATACAACTACAAACTGGGTGATTACATTACAGACTATCACTTTAACCGAATCGGGCAAGTTCTGGTTCTAGTATCAGCAGTCTACATCTATTTTAACCTCAATGAATACTTTGTACCGGCCTATAAGATGCGTACTGCCGAGCGGCTCCATCTAGAGGAGATGTTTACTGGGCATTGGGCTTATATGTTCTGGTTTGCTCAGATATTCTGTCTTGCAATTCCTACCTTCTTACTTATCTTTAAGAAACTGAGAAAGCCCAAAATCATGTTGTGGCTTGCCGTATTTGTCCTAATAGGAGCTTGGTTAAAACGAATTCTTATAGTAATTCCGGTACAACAACACCCCTATCTGCCAATCCAGAATGTCCCGGATTCTTTTAAGGAGTACCATTTCACCGGAATAGAGATCGCTTTGAACATCCTCCCCATTGCCGGAGTACTTCTAATAATTACCATACTGGCAAAGCTTTTCCCAGTCATCTCTGTTTGGGAAGTAGCACATGAAAAAGGAGTTGATGAAACAATAATAAAATAACTACTCTTTAACACTGGAAATTGCCTAAATAAACCATTTTGAACACAAAAGTGATAATCTTTATCAAGGCATTTTCAAGTGTCAAATAAAACACGAACAGACAACAAACAAATATTATGAAAACAATCGTACGAATCATTGCAATAGTTACCATTTCTATTATCTCATTAGGAACGTATGCACAAAGTACATGGGTTGTGCCAGATGCCAAGAAGAAAGTGGTAAATCCTGTTAAGGCTACCCCCGAGAGCATCAAAGCCGGTCAAGCTCTATACAACACTAATAGCAAATCATGTCATGGCGATCCCGGAAAAAACAATGGTTTGCCATTAACTCCTAAACCGGTTGACCCAATGAGCGCACAATATCAGAAACAGACCGATGGTGAGATCTTTTATAAAATGCAAACCGGTCGCGGTGCAATGCCCACCTTCAAAGAAACCATTAAGGACAATGACAAATGGGCCATCATCAATTATGTCAAGTCTTTAAAAAAGAAGGCCTAACCTAAGTTGATTAATTAATCAGATATCAAACAGCCATGAAGATCTTAATACGATATTTCGCTCTCGCCGCCTCGATGCTTCTAATGGTTACTGTTCAAGGTCAAAGCACTTGGACAGTACCCGATGCCAAGAAAAAGACCCCAAATCCGGTGAAACCAACAACGGAAAACATATCTCTGGGAAAAAACCTCTATAATCAGAACTGCAAATCATGCCACGGTGATCCGGGAAAAAACAATGGGTTACCCCTCACTCCCAAACCAGTTGACCCATTAAGCGATCAGTACCAAAAGCAAACCGATGGTGAGATCTTCTATAAAATGCAGACAGGCAGAGGAGCCATGCCTAATTTTAAAGAAACCATAAAGGATAATGACAAATGGGCTATTATCAACTACATAAGATCTTTAAAAAAAGGGGGCAAAACTGCTGAAGCCGAGGCTACATCTGAGCCTGCTGTTGCATCAGCCACAAATACCGACACTTTGACCCAATCTGCCAGCAGTGCTTCGGGGAATAAAATGGCCATCTCGTTGACAATTCACACTGAAGACTCAACAGCATCTATCTATTTATCTGAACTCTCTTCAGAAGGAAAGCGTATTCCTGCTGCGGGTGTTGAGGTAGGACTCTATGTCAAAAGAACATTTGGCAATCTACCCATTTTCGGAGATGATATCCCTGTAACCGATGCTAATGGGGTTGCCATAGTTAAAATTCCTCAAGGTTTACCCGGTGACACTATCGGAAACCTAAACCTTATTGCCGCAGTTATTAACACGGATCAATTTGGTAAAGTAGAGGCTACCGTTGCAGCTTCATTTGGAGTAAAAACTCCGATAGTTGATTTAACAGAAGAGACTGCTCTCTGGGGACGATCAAAGAAAGCACCCGCCTATTTGCTTATAACCTATTTCAGTGCAATAATTATTGCGTTTGGCACTATGGGATATGTTGTAAAGGAGGTTGCATCACTCAGGAAATACAAGAAAACCGTTTAACACCGGAATACCCAAATAACAAAAGCCGGACAAACATCCGGCTTTTCTTTTAATCAAATGAACCAGGAATCCAATAATAAGTGCTTCCATTGCGGAGAAGACTGTGGGCCAGCCCCAGTTCTCTTTGACTCTAAAAAATTCTGCTGTAATGGATGTCTATCCGTATATAGAATCCTTAATGAAAACAAGCTTAGCAAATACTACTCACTTCTCGAAACTCCTGGTATCAAAGTAACTGTTGAGCAGGAAGTACCCAGAAGCAAGTTTGCATGGCTAGACAAACCCGAGGTGGTTGAAGCCCTCACAGAATTTAAAGACGGTGAATTATCCAGAATCGTCCTTTACATACCATCCATACATTGCTCAAGTTGTATCTGGCTACTTGAAAACCTCCACCGACTTGATCCGGCTATATTAAGATCGATGGTGAACTTCATCAAAAAAGAGGTAACAATAACCTTTAACCATGACAAAACCTCAATTCGAAAATTAGTCGAGCTACTTACAACGCTGCATTATCAACCGGAAATCACAATAGAGCAAATTGAGAAAAAAGAGAAAAAAGTAATAAATCGTAGAATAATCTATCAAATTGGTGTAGCAGGATTTGCCTTCTCAAACATAATGTTATTAAGCCTTCCCGACTATTTTGCAATCCAGGAAGGTTTAACACCAACATTCCGAAGCTTTTTTGGCTATATAAACCTTGTGCTTTCGATACCCGTTCTCTTTTTTAGTGGTTTTGATTATTTAGCTTCTGCCTACGGTAATTTAAGAAAAAGGGTATTAAATCTGGATCTACCAATTGCTATTGGCATGTTAACCCTCTATTTCCAAAGCCTCTATGAAGTAATAAGTCAAACAGGGCCAGGCTATTTTGATTCATTGGCAGGTTTTGTCTTCTTTTTACTGATTGGGAAGTGGTATCAAAGCAGAACCTACCAAGCCCTTTCTTTTGAGAGAAACTATAAAGCATTCTTTCCGGTTGCAGTAACTCAGTTAATTGATGATGGCACAACTCAATCAGTTCTGTTGAGTGAATTAAAAGCCAATGATCGACTCCTCATTCACAATAATGAGCTAATACCTGCAGATGGAATACTAGAAGAGGGTGAAGCAAGAATTAACTATGCTTTTGTCACCGGTGAATCTATACCGGTAAACAAAAAAACTGGCGATGAGCTTTATGCAGGCGGGCGTCAGCAAGGAAGTAGAATCATAATCAGATTAACCAAAGCCGTAGAGCAAAGTCGATTAACCAAGTTATGGACTCAGGATCAAAGTCGACAAGAAACGGGAAAGTTCAAACGCCTATTAGACATAATAAGTAAACGCTTTACCATTGTATTACTTCTGATAGCTCTATCTACGTTGCTATTTTGGCTATGGTATGATTCATCAAGGGCACTTATTGCTTTTGTATCGGTTCTTATTGTAGCGTGTCCTTGTGCCATATCACTCACTTTGCCATTCGGACAAGGGACAGCCATGAGGCTCTTTGGAAGAAGGGGACTATACCTGAGAGATAGCTCAATGATCGAAAACATCTCAAAAACCAATACCATTGTGTTTGACAAAACAGGGACAT
The DNA here is from genome assembly GCA_021286705.1 of Sphingobacteriia bacterium. Classification (GTDB taxonomy): domain Bacteria; phylum Bacteroidota; class Bacteroidia; order Bacteroidales; family TTA-H9; genus JAJTBW01. The sequence goes on along the minus strand of JAJTBW010000021.1, from coordinate 27,677 downwards.
TGACACATCCTGCTAAACACAAAGTGACTTGGCATGGCAACTTATTAACTGATGAAGAGCTCTCATTGATTAGATCACTTACCATCAACTCAGTTCATCCGCTCAGCAGAGCAGTTACCAACTCACTCAACGAATCAAAACTCATCAAGACAGAGAATTACAAAGAGGTAACTTCACGAGGAATAGCAGGAACTGTTGATAATCATGAAATAAGGGCTGGAGCTGCAGTCTGGGTAAAGGCATCAGTTGAGCCTGATCCGGAAGAGGGTTCAAAGGTCTATATAAGTATTGATAATGAGTACAAAGGTTATTACCTTATAAAGAATGCTTTTAGAGAAGGAGTAGCTGGGATGATTACCAGTCTTACAAAGATTGGCCGATTGCACGTCATCACAGGAGATAATGAAGGAGATAAAAAACGTCTTCAGCAGGTGTTTCCTTATGGAACAATTATGAGTTTTGACCTTAGTCCTGATGACAAGCTTCAATACGTTAAAAAGCAAGAAGAAGAAGGATATCATGTCTTAATGATAGGTGATGGACTAAATGATGCTGGTGCCTTAAGAGCCTCGACTATGGGCGTCTCAGTTGCAGATGACATCTATAACTTCTCACCAGCCAGTGATGCGATACTGCAGGCTGACTCACTACAGTTACTCCCAACCGTCCACAAACTCAGTCGGCAGACAATGAGTTTTATCAGAATAAGTCTAGGTATCTCACTCACCTATAATATCATCGGGTTATATTTTGCACTTACAGCACAATTATCACCAATCATTGCAGCCATTTTAATGCCTGCAAGTTCAGTAACAGTTGTGGGATTTGTCACAGGTGCGGTTCACTTACTATTCCGCAAGTGGAATACCCAAAAATCAAATATAATAGATGACAAAACACTTTGATTATTTAGAATCACACTAAATAACGGTAATATTCACTTTCATTAGATTATTATTATAACTTTGTCAATTAGGTAATCGAATGCTCAATTAGCCATGGAAATCATTTTTGTATTGATAGGAATAAGTCTTCTGGTAGCAATAGGATTCCTTGGAACCTTTTTATGGGCAGTAAGAACAGGCCAGTATGATGATGATTACACACCAGCAGTAAGAATTCTATTTGATGATGAGATAGAAGAGGACGATAGCGAAAAACGAGAAGAAGAAAATAACCAATAATAGACTCCCTGATCCCAACACAACAAGTATCAAAAACGCAACGCGTATGCAAACAGAGAAGTTTTTCTACGACAACAAAATCGTCAAGTGCTTTGCCTATGCCACAATTTTTTGGGGCATAATAGGCATGGTAGTTGGGCTACTGATAGCGATTCAGTTAGCTTTTCCATTTTTTAATTTTTCAACCGATTTTCTGACTTATGGTCGTATCAGACCGATTCACACCAATGCGGTGATTTTTGCTTTTGTAGGCAACGCAATTTTTACCGGAGTGTACTACTCCATGCAGCGACTATTAAAGACCAGGATGTTTAGTGACCTTCTGGGCAGGATTCACTTTTGGGGATGGCAACTTATAATTGTTCTTGCAGCAGTCACACTTGCATTAGGATTTACCATTAGCAAAGAGTATGCTGAGTTAGAGTGGCCAATCGATATCCTGATAGCACTTGTTTGGATAGTCTTTGGTATCAATCTATTTGGAACAATTGTAGTCAGAAGAGTTCAACACATGTATGTTGCAATCTGGTTTTATATTGCATCATGGGTAGCCGTGACAGTGCTGCATGTAGTTAACTCTATTGAATTACCCATTTCATTTTTAAAAAGTTATCCTGTTTACGCAGGGGTTCAGGATGCGATGGTACAATGGTGGTATGGTCATAATGCAGTAGCCTTCTTCTTGACCACGCCCTTTCTTGGACTGATGTATTACTTCTTACCAAAAGCAGCCGGAAGACCAGTATACTCATACAAGTTGTCTATCATCCACTTTTGGACTTTGATATTTATCTATATATGGTCTGGCCCGCATCATTTACTTTATCAAGCCTTACCCGATTGGGCACAAACTATTGGAGTAATATTCTCAGTAATGTTGATCGCACCATCGTGGGGAGGTATGATTAATGGTCTATTGACCTTAAGAGGAGTATGGGACAAGGTTAGAGAAACCCCGATGTTAAAATTCATGGCTGTTGCAGTAACAGCCTATGGTATGTCAACCTTTGAAGGTCCAATGCTCTCTATCAAGACCATCAACTCATTAACACACTTCACTGATTGGATCATTGCACACGTTCATATTGGTGGTATGGGTTGGAATGGGTTCTTGACCTTCTCGATGTTATATTGGTTAATCCCGGTTCTGTTCAGAACCAAGCTATATAGTAATCGTTTAGCCAACATACATTTCTGGTTAGGGACATTGGGTATAGTCTTCTATGCTATTCCACTTTATTGGGCAGCAATCACCCAGGGGTTGATGTGGAAAGAGTTCACCCCTGAAGGATTCCTCAGATACCCTAACTTCATGGAGACCTTAGTTCAAATTCTCCCGATGTATGTAACTCGTATACTAGGTGGTGTACTCTATCTGAGTGGAGTTGTTTTAATGGTAATTAACCTGATCAAGACCATCAAACAGGGGAGTTTTGTTGCCGAGGAAGAGGCATCTGCACCTGCATTAGAGAAAGCAGCGAAGAAGAGAATCTTAGGCGAGACAATTCATGGATGGCTGGAAAGAAAACCTGCACTCTTCTCATTCTGGGTAGCAGTAGCTCTTTTAATAGGATCAATAATCAGCATAGTTCCCCTCTTTGCCGTCAAAACAAACATTCCAACTATTAGTAGTGTAAAACCCTATACGCCACTAGAACTTCAAGGAAGAGATATCTATGTTAGAGAGGGCTGTTATACCTGTCATTCACAACAGGTACGCCCCTTCAGAAGTGAAACAGAGCGCTATGGAGAATACTCAAAAGCGGGTGAATTTGTTTATGACCATCCATTCCAATGGGGCTCAAGAAGAACAGGGCCAGATTTAGCACGAACAGGTGTAGTTGGAGGAAAGATGTATAAGACAGCTGCATGGCACTTTAACCATATGTTAAGTCCTCAGCAGATGAACCCACAGAGCATAATGCCTCCATATCCATGGCTGATCGTCAACAAACTGGACATTGCTTCTACCCCCAGAAAAATAAAAGCAATGACAACACTTGGAGTGCCATATCCCGATGGATATGCTGACTTAGCTATTGAGGATCTGATGAAGCAGGCTCAAACCATATCTGAAGATCTAAAGAGTAATGGGATTGAGGTAGCACCTGATAGAGAGATTATAGCTTTAATAGCTTATATGCACCGCCTTGGTAAAGACATCTCTGAGCTAAATGCTGATTCAACAGCGTCACAGGCTACATTAGTTACACCAGAGATCTTAACTGACGAAGCATCGTTAGCAAAGGGGGCAGAGGTATACAAAACCAACTGTATTGCATGTCATGCAGATAAGGGGCAAGGCAACGCTGTAGGGCCAAATCTTACAGATAACTTTTGGATCCATGGAGGTTCAAATGATGCCATCTTCAAATCTCTACATGACGGAATTCCTGCTAAAGGAATGCAAGCATGGAAAGATCTTCTCACGAAGGAGCAGCTTCAGCAAGTTTTCAGTTTTACTTTGACCTTAAAAGGCACACAGGTAGCTGGTGGTCGTGAACCCCAGGGAACTGAAGAAAAACAATAATCTATCAAGTCATGAGATTTTTTCAGGAACTATTCGCTAAAGCTCAGACCACTGGAAATTGGGGCATCATCTCGTTAATCATATTCATGATCTTAACGATCATTCTTGTAAGTTTTGCGCTCAGCCTTAAGAGCAGCTACGTTGACAAGATGAAACAGGCACCATTTGATGAGTCTGAGTTTGAGGCAAATGATGAAACCCTAAAAAAGAATTAAGATGTCACAAGAAGAAAACAATAAAGAACTGGATCCTACCAAGGTAGTTTCAGAGATCAAAGAGGAGGAAAACTCACTTTTATTACCCCATGACTTTGATGGAATCAAAGAGCTTGATAATCCAGCCCCTCGCTGGTTGATGTACCTTCTCTACTTTACCATATTCTTCTCAGCTGTTTATTGGGTGCACTACATCACCTTTAAACAGGGACCCAGTCAAGCAGAAGAGTATGAAATGGAGATGGCTGCTGCAAAAGCAAACCTTCAACAACAAGAAAATGTAGTTGAGATTGCTGCTCTGACTGATGAAGCCTCACTAGCTGAAGGGAAAAAGATATACAGCGAGAAAGCTTGTTACTCATGTCACGGGCAACTAGGCGAAGGCAATGCAGTAGGGCCCAATCTAACAGACGCCTACTGGATTCATGGTGGTGACATCAAGGCCTTAATTGAAGTACTGACCAATGGCGTACCAGCAAAAGGGATGGCTCCTTTTAAAGATCAATTAACAGCTCAGCAAATACAGCAAGTAGCTAGCTATGTCCTAAGTTTACAAGGCACAAATCCTCCTAATGCTAAGGCTCCGCAAGGAGAAAAAGCAATGTAGAACACAACATCGAATAAAAAGCCACCTGTTTTTCAGGTGGCTTTTTATTATTACCATAAATATAAATTTCAATTACAATCTCATGTCGCTGGTTAATTAAAAAGTGTAGCGAAGAAAATCATTCGATCTTTAGTAAACTGAAATCAAAGAAACACATATCCAAAAGGCAATTATCTAAATTAATTCACAGGGAAATAAACCTTTTAACAAGCAAAATGTTAGATGAAATAGAACCAACAACATTGCCATGCGTCTTAACCCACTAATTATTTTAGTCCTGATTCTTATAGCAAAAACAACAGGTGTTTTAGCTCAGGATAACTTCGATCCGAATAAATTTAAATCGGATGGGAAAATAGGAATTTATGAACACTTAGACTCATTCATTCCGAACGACATTGTTTTAATCAATCAAGATAGTCTTCCTGTTAACTTAAGACAACTAATTGATAAACCTACCGTTATATCGTTTGTCTATTATAATTGTCCTGGTTTATGCAGCCCATTATTGGGAGGTTTGGCAGAGGTCATTGAGCGAAGCGATCTAGCATTAGGAAAAGATTATCAAGTCATTACCATCAGCTTCAACCCAGGTGATGGGCCTACTTTGGGAAAGAAGAAAAAGCACAATTATATCAACCAAATTGACAGACTAATTGATACTAGTCAGTGGATATGGTTAACAGGTGATTCTGCAAATATTGCAAAAGCCACGGCTACCATGGGTTTTCGATATTCAAAAGAGGGCAAAGAGTTTGTACATGCAGCAGCCATTATGGTAGTTTCTCCTCATGGTAAAATCACAAGGTATTTACATGGCACCTACTTTCTTCCTTTTGACTTAAAGATGGCTTTAACTGAAGCTAAGGAAGAGAGAAGTGGACCAACCATTAGTAAAGTATTAAAATTCTGTTTCAGCTATGATGCTGAAGGGAAGAAATACGTATTCAATATTACTAAAGTCACAGGAGTAATCGTCTTAAGCGGTGCATTACTGCTATTTCTGATCCTAGTGCTAAAATCAGGGAAAAAGAAAAAGAAACAAGAATAGTCTTTAACCTATGACAACAACCACCCTACCCAACTACTTAGAAGACAAGCAAGGTAAGAAAGGCTTGATGGTTTGGTTAACCACCCACGACCATAAACGAATCGGCCTGATGTATCTTGCTGCACTATCGGTCTTCTTTATCGTAGGAGTATTAATTGGAATACTCATGCGACTTGAGCTTCTTAACCCCGGGAAAGACATTGTAGATCCACAGACGTACAATAGTCTCTTTACACTTCATGGGGTAATCATGATCTTCTTGTTTGTGATACCGGGTATCCCTGCCGTATTTGGAAACATCGCATTACCACTGATTATTGGAGCAAGAGATGTAGCCTTCCCTAAACTAAACCTCTTCTCATGGTATCTTTATATGTTTGGTGCTATGCTAGCATTAGGAACCCTTCTGGTTGGGGACGGCCCTCCTGATACAGGTTGGACATTCTATGCTCCCTATTCCGTAAAGACAGGAACCAATGTGACTATGGCAGTCTTTGCAGCGTTCATCTTAGGTTTTTCATCAATTCTCACCGGCTTGAACTTCATTGTTACCATCCATCGGATGCGCTGTCCCGGAATGAGTTGGTTTAAGATGCCACTATTTGCCTGGGCACTATATGCTACCTCTTGGATTCAGCTATTAGCCACCCCTGTTGTAGGGATCACACTACTTATGATTGCCGTAGAACGCATGCTAGGCATAGGACTGTTTGACCCAGCCTTAGGTGGAGATCCTGTACTATATCAACATCTTTTCTGGATCTATTCACATCCGGCGGTATATATCATGATTCTACCGGGAATGGGTGTTATCTCAGAGATCATTCCAACCTTTTCACAACGAAGAATATTTGGATATAAAGCTATCGCCTATTCGAGTCTTGCTATTGCATTTATAGGCTACTTTGTTTGGGGGCATCACATGTTCACATCAGGCATGAGTGGTCCTGCGCGGGTTATCTTCTCAATACTAACATTCCTGGTTGCCATTCCAAGTGCGATTAAAGTATTTAACTGGTTAGCCACCATGTATAATGGCTCCATTGACATGAAACCACCTATGTTATATGCAATGGGCTTTATCTTTTTGTTCCTTATTGGTGGGCTGACAGGATTGGTTAATGGAGCATTAGCAGCCGATATCCACATACACGATACATATTTTGTAGTAGGGCACTTCCATTATGTGATGTTTGGAGGAACTGGTTTTGCCTTCTTTGCAGCAATGCACTATTGGTTTCCAAAGATCTGGGGTAAAATGTACAGTATAAAACATGCGACTAGAGCATTTTGGGTTCTATTTACTGGCTTTAACATCCTCTATTTCCCAATGCTTGTTGTTGGTATAATGGGTATGCCTCGACGTTACTATGACTATCTTCCACAATTTCATCTGCCTAACGAAATATCCACCGTTGGTTCATGGATCACAGTTCTTGGCCTAGTCTATATGATCGTCGTATTGATACAGGGTATGCGTAAAGGAGAAAAAGCAGAGAGAAATCCATGGCATGGATTAACCTTAGATTGGCAGACAGACTCACCTCCGACCCTAGAGAATTTTGAAGAAATCCCAACTGTAACCGAAGGTCCATATGAGTACAAATAGTCAACAACCAGAAGTACATCATCCTGTGATTCATAGAGATGATACGGCTAAAAAGCTTGGAATGTGGCTCTTTCTCTTTACAGAGCTTATTCTTTTCGGGGGACTATTCTTAGTCTATTCGATATACCGCTACCTCAATCCTGAAGACTTCTCGAATGGATCACATCATCTTGATGTTGGAATAGGAGCATTAAACACCATGATCCTTATTACCAGTTCCCTGACAGTAGCACTCTCTATCACAGCTATCCAAAAGAACAAACCGAAATTAGCTATTGGATTAATTGTATTTACAATATTTTGTGCACTGCTATTCATGGTAAACAAATACTTTGAATGGGGGCATAAGATTCATTACGATCTCTACCCGGGAACCGAGTTATTTAAGGCACTAAAACCTGGTGAAGGTCTCTTTTATGTACTTTACTATTTCATGACCGGGCTGCACATGCTGCATGTCGTTGTCGGAGCCATACTTTTAGGTATAATGGCCAATTATATCCGAAAAGGAATGATTACCCATGATAACTATGTCTTGTTAGAGAATGGAGGATTATATTGGCACTTAGTCGATCTGATCTGGATCTATCTCTTCCCCTTGCTCTATCTTATTCACTAAAGAAAGAAATCATTATGGATGAACAGAAACACCACATAGTTGACTATCTAACCAACATCAAAGTATGGGTTGCGCTGGCGGTGCTTACAATACTTACTGTTTGGGTATCAGAATTCAACCTTGCCACATTAACAGTAGCAGTGGCGTTATCAATTGCCACGATAAAAGCTATATTAGTATTGTCTTATTTCATGCATCTGAAATTTGATAGTAAAATATTGATCATTATGGTTCTAGTGACCTTAGTAATCTTTTTATCAATGATAATTTTCACCTTTTTCGACTATCTATACCGGAAATAAAAAACTACTTACACATGAACAGTGGAGCATCAAATTTCGCACAAGGCGTAGATATGGCCTTCTATGTCATATTGGGCATCAGTGTGTTTTTTCTGGTAGGGATTACGGCGACCATGATTTGGTTTGTAATCAGATATAACAGAAAAAGAAACCCTGTTGCAAAAAACATTAAAGACAACACAAAGCTAGAGATCATATGGACGGTTATACCGACTATTCTTGTCCTAGTGATGTTCTATTATGGGTGGATTGGTTATATGCCAATGAAAAGGGTACCTAATGGAGCCCTTGAAGTGAAAGCAACCGGAAGAATGTGGTCTTGGCAGTTTGATTACGAAAATGGTAAGAGCAGCAACATACTAGTTGTCCCTCTAAACAAACCAGTGAAACTTAACCTATATTCTCCGGATGTCTTGCATAGCCTTTACATTCCAGCATTTCGTATTAAAGAAGACGTAGTGCCGGGATTGAATAACACCATGTGGTTTACACCAACAAAGCTTGGAGAGTATGACATTCTTTGCGCCGAGTACTGTGGAATTCAGCACTCATATATGCTTAGTAAAGTTAAAGTTATCTCTGAACAAGAGTATTTAACATGGTATAATGAAAAGGCTCCTGAAAGTGATACTTTAGAAGCAGTAGGAATGCAAGTTATTAAAAGACTGGGCTGCGTCGCCTGTCATAGTCAAGATGGATCAAAAATCGTTGGACCAACCTTTAAGGCATTATATGGATCTACACGTAAGGTTACATTACCAGATGGATCAACGAAAGAGGTTAAAGCAGATGATGATTACATAAAACTATCAATTAACGATCCAAATGCTGAAGTAGTAGACGGTTATCAGAAGAATCTGATGCAATCATACAAGACACAGCTAAATGACGAGGAGATTAAAGAAGTAATCGAATATTTAAAAGGTTTAAAATAGGTGATAAAAAGAACCCTCACTACTTTGGCTGAACTTGGTAAGATTCGAATTACCTCAGCAGTAACACTCAGCACCTTACTTGGATATGTACTCTTTAAACGAGAGTTCGACACAGGAGTTATTATTCCATCACTTGGTATCTTCATCCTGGCAATGGCATCAGCCACAATAAATCATTATCAGGAGAGAGAAATAGACAAAAGGATGGATCGCACCAAAGACAGACCAATCCCTTCTGGGAGAATCTCTGCGGGAATGGCTCTTTTGTATGCCTTGATTCTGACAATCCTAGGAGCTCTCACTCTATATCTGAATTCAGGTTTTTTGGCGATGCAGTTAGGATTGCTTGCGTTACTTTGGTATAACGCCATTTACACTCCCCTTAAAAGAATAACGCCATTTGCAGTAGTTCCAGGGTCATTTATTGGTGCTATACCTCCGATGGTAGGATGGGTTGCTGCAGGTGGAGATATCACAGATCCAACCATTTTAATCGTTTCACTCTTTTTCTTCATATGGCAGATTCCACACTTCTGGCTTCTCTTAATGAAATACGGCAATGATTATCATCAGGCAGGTTTTCCTTCACTAACAAATGTATATAGCAGTGACCAGCTAAAGAAGATCACCTTTGTCTGGACAATTACTACTGCCATAATTGCGCTCTTCATTCCAATTTTCGGCACTATGTATAAGGAATTCTGGAAATTTATGCTCCTGATTACCTCTACACTTATCATTGTATTATTCATTCCTTTACTGATAAAAAGAGAGGAGACTGGTTGGCAAAAGAAATATTTTATCTACATTAACTCATTCCTTTTAGTGGTAATGATTTTGCTATCCGTTGATGCGGTTAGTTAATCATAATCCGGTCACAAAGAATAGATTTCCAGTAGTTAACACACAAAAATCAACATCAAAACGTAAAAACATGAAGAACATCATTAGGATTTTACTTTTAGCAGGAGTTCTTATGGCCTGCGGTTCAAACACAAACAAAACAGAAACGGAAAAAAGTGATAGCACAGCAGTTACGGCTATTGACACTACAAATACCACCCAAGCAATAATAAACGTAAAAGGGATGACTTGTACAGGTTGCGAGAAAACCGTTACAGATGCCTTAAAATCTGTTGATGGTGTAGTAGATGCAGCAGCTTCTTTTAAAGATGGGATAGCCAAGGTAAGGTATAACAAACAAAAGGTCGATCTTGCCACTCTTGCAAAAGCAATAGAAAAGAAAGGATATCAAGTAACGGGGACACAAGAATAAGCAACCCCTGAGATATGGCTGAAAAAGAAATCTACTTCCGTGACCGGATAGCCACTTCTGACGATCAAGGCCGGAGACGCTGGGTATTCGCCAAATTACCAACTGGCAAATACACCACTCGCAGAAATGTAGTTGCATTAATCCTCCTGACACTCTTCTTTGTACTTCCTCATATTAAGATTCAAGGGGAACCTTTCTTGCTTTTAGACATCCTCAATCGCCACTTTATCCTTTTTGGAGCCATTTTCTGGCCACAAGACACCTATCTGTTAGGTATAACTATGCTTACATTGGTTGTCTTTATCATTCTATTTACAGTTATCTATGGTCGGCTCTGGTGCGGTTGGGCTTGCCCACAAACGATATTCATGGAGATTATTTTCCGAAGAATCGAAACCTGGATTGAAGGGGGGCCTGCTAAACAAAAAGAGGCAAAGAACCACAAAACCCTTTCATTCTACATTAAAAGACTATTTAAATACTTTGTATTCTTTACTATAATATTCTTAAGCGTTAACAACTTCATCTCCTATTTTATAAGTTTTGACGGATTACTAAAAGCTTGGGGAGAAGGATTTGCGAATAATAACATTGCACTAGGGGTATTAATTGCAGGGACAACTGCTGGGATGTTCATTTATACATGGTTTAGAGAACAGGCTTGTACTATTGTTTGTCCTTATGGTCGTCTACAAGGGAGTCTTGTTGATAATGACACAATAATTGTTGCCTACGACTACAAACGAGGGGAGCCCAGAGGGAAAAACCAACAGGGTGATTGTATCGATTGTAAAAACTGTGTAGCTGTTTGTCCGACTGGCATTGATATCAGAAATGGAACACAATTAGAGTGTGTCAACTGTACTGCATGTATTGACGCATGTGATTCGGTGATGGAAAAAGTTAGCAAACCTAAAGGACTAATAAGATATACCTCAGAGAAAGGCATTAAAGAGGGAATTAAACTTCATTTTACCGGAAGAATGGCCTTCTATACAGTGGTTCTGGGAGCCCTGATAATTTTTCTGGGATTTCTAATGTTCTCAAGGACAGAGATGGAAACGACCATACTTCGTACTCCAGGTATGTTATATCAGGCTCAAGGAACAGACAGTACCTCTAATCTGTACAATTATAAGATTGTAAATAAGTCCAGAAAAGAGCTTAACCTTGAGATCAAATTGGTTGAACCGAGTGATGGTATTATAAAAATGGTTGGTCACTCACCAATTGCTAAACCAGAATCGGCCACTGAAGGCGTATTCTTCGTGATTCTTCCAAACAACAAACTTACTTCACACAAGCTTGGTGTCAAATTTCATATCATTCTTGATGGCAAGATAATGGAAGAACAGACCGCCTCATTCTTAACGCCTAAGACTAACAACTAAAATGAAAAAATTCAATTGGGGAACCGGATTAGTAATAGGACTAATCATCTTTCTGGCATTTCCACTGGTTCTGTTATACATAACAGTAGGTAATCGTCAGGATATAGTTGTTGATGACTACTATCCAAGAGAACTTAAACATCAGGAGGTAATTGATAAACAAAAGAACTTCCACGGCTCAAAGGCTGAAGTCACGATTACTGAAAGAAATGATAGCCTTATAATCCGATTCCCTGATTCATTTAAACCAGAAACCACTTCAGGTCATGCCTGGTTCTATGCTCCGGCTAATAAATCGGCTGATATTACTTTAGAACTCAGAATCAACGAGCATAGAGAAATGACAATACCTACCACATTATTTAAGGCAAGTCGTTATATTATCAAATTTGATTTTATTACAGACCAGAAACCCTACTACACGGAAGTCGAATGGTCGAAATCAATACATAAAACAACTAAATAATGGAGTATATCTTAGCAGGTTTGTTAATGGGGATAATGGGAAGTTTTCATTGTGCCGGAATGTGTGGCCCTATTGTTCTGGCTATTCCTCTCCCGGGAGAAGCATGGTATACAAAATTCACAGGACTTATATTCTACCACCTTGGAAGAACATTGACCTATACACTTATGGGGCTGGTATTTGGCCTGATTGGGCTTGGCTTTTCATTAGCAGGAATTCAAAGGTGGGTAGCCATGGGAACAGGTATTATAATGATTTTAACTGTCTTACTACCCTATATAACAAAGAAGACACTCTTTTCGAGCAATTTATTAAACAGAATCACACTTCTGATTCAAAGACTATTTTTCCCCTTATTAAACAAAAAGAGTTGGATAGGTCTATTCCTTGCTGGGGCATTGAACGGATTATTACCTTGCGGTTTAGTATATGTAGCTCTTGGAAGTGCACTTGCTTTTGGCGGTGTTGTACCATCAACGCTCTTTATGATCTCTTTTGGGTTAGCAACAGCTCCAATGCTAATTGCCATTTCTCTTGCCGGCAATCTGGTAACAAAGAGAGTAAGAACAGCAATCAACAAAGCAATCCCTGTTATGATAGTCATTGTAGGATTACTTTTCATTTTACGTGGTGCTAACCTTGGAATTCCATTTTTAAGTCCCCCTCTTGCAAAGATGGAGATATCTCAGGAAAATACTGATTCAAAAGTGCCTCCATGCTGTAGAAAGCATCAGGGAAACTAAATAATATTGGCACACACCCATTTTCCTTTTGTTTTATAAAGTTCAAATAAATTGACAACCCTGCAGAAAACGAACTGCGTTTTGAACAATTGTGCGATAAGTGGGTTTATCTTTTCACACGAAAAGACAATATTGCTTTTCACCAAATGAATAGAATAACAACCACGTAGTCTTGGGTTAACTCCCTGTTCACCAGATTGAGATGAAAACCATTAAGATTATTCTAAACAAGATATTCCATCTATATTACGATGGATTTCGATCCATGACTGTTGGCAAACAGTTATGGATCATTATTGCTATAAAGCTATTTTTGATGTTTGCAGTATTCAAACTATTTTTCTTTAAAGACTTTCTTGGGAGCAGATTCTCAGGAGAGAAGGAAAAGAGTGAATATGTAATAGATCGATTAACACAACCAAAATAATGCACCTAAATCATGAAAAACTATGATAGAATTTAACACATCATTAATTGAATGGTCAAGGGCACAGTTTGCCCTCACAGCCATGTTTCACTGGCTATTTGTGCCATTGACACTGGGGATCACCTTCATGTTGGCCATCATGGAGACGATTTATGTCAGAACCAATGATCCGGAATGGAAGCGAATTACCAAATTCTGGATGACGATTTTCGGAATCAATTTCGCAATTGGAGTTGCAACAGGTATAATTCTAGAATTTGAATTTGGAACCAACTGGAGCAATTACTCATGGTTTGTTGGAGACATCTTCGGTGCACCACTCGCTGTAGAAGGTATAATGGCCTTCTTTATGGAGAGTACCTTCATTGCAATTATGTTTTTCGGATGGAATAAAGTAAGCAAGCGATTCCACCTTGCCAGCACATGGTTAACAGCAATTGGAGCAAATTTATCAGCTTTATGGATTTTGGTAGCCAATGCATGGATGCAAAACCCAGTAGGAATGAAGTTTAATCCTGATACTGCCAGAAATGAGATGCAAAATTTCTGGGAGGTTCTCTTTTCTCCAACTGCAATTAATAAATTCCTCCATACCATCACTAGCTCTTACATGTTAGCGGCTATTGTTGTTATTGGTATAAGCTCATGGTATCTATTAAAAAACAGAGACATCCTATTCGCTAAACGTAGCATTGTAGTTGCAGCTGCCTTTGGGCTTCTTTTTGCGATTGTAACAATCTCGACAGGAGACAGCAGTGCTAGAGAAATGGCTAGGGTTCAACCAATGAAATTTGCAGCAATGGAGAACCATTACCATGGCAAATCATTTGCTCCACTAGTAGCCTTTGGAGCTCTTACACCCGACCCAGATACTACAAAAAAACAAGATTTCGTATTTAAAATTGAGATCCCCAATATGCTCTCTTACATGGCATTCTTAAGCCCAAATGCTTATGTACCCGGCATCTATGACTTCACCCATGGAAATCCAGAGAAAGGAATCATCTCTTATCAAGAAAGAATAGACAAAGGTAAAGTAGCCATTAACGCTTTAGCCACCTATAAGCAAGCAAAAAAAGAGAATAATGACTCTCTTGCACTTGCCTCTTTAACAACATTTGAGGCAAACTACCAACACTTTGGTTATGGATTTGCAAATACTCCAGAAGATTTGATCCCTCCTGTAGCAACTACATTCTATTCATTCCGGATCATGGTAATCTTCGGAGGTCTCTTCCTTTTACTGTTTATTTATATGTTCTACCTCAGCATAAAGAATAAACTGGAAGGGAAAAAATGGCTTTATTACATTGCAATAGCTTCAATTCCTCTGGTCTATATTACATCTCAAGCAGGTTGGATCGTTGCTGAAATCGGTCGTCAACCCTGGGTAATTCAAAATCTGATGACTACTAAAGCAGCAGTCTCACACATCGAAACAAGCAGTGTTATCATTACATTCTGGCTCTTTGCCATCACTTTTACAGCTCTGCTAATCGCCGAGATCAGAATTATGCTAAAACAAATCAAAAAAGGACCTAAAACTGAAGGAGGACACTAAGATGTTTGAAAACATGTCAATAGAATTTTTGCAGGGATACTGGTGGATACTAGTCTCTCTTCTTGCGGCTCTACTCGTCTTTCTGATGTTCGTTCAAGGTGGACAAACCCTTCTTTATTCCATAGGAAAGACAGAAGAACAAAAGAAACTATTAGTTAACGCTCTGGGCAGAAAGTGGGAGTTCACATTTACTACTCTTGTGACATTTGGTGGCGCTTTCTTTGCCTCCTTCCCCCTCTTCTACTCTACTAGCTTTGGCGGAGCATATTGGGTTTGGATGGCAATACTGTTTGCCTTTGTTATTCAAGCAGTATCATATGAATTCAGAAGCAAGCCCAATAATCTTTTTGGTTCAAAAACCTACGAGGTATTTCTATTCCTGAATGGTCTACTAGGCACCATACTTATTGGCACTGCAGTTGGAACTTTCTTCACTGGAAGTGCGTTCTCAGTAAATAAATTAAACCTCCTAAACCTAACCGGGCAATCTAACGCTATCTCACAATGGGAAGGCCCCGCACATGGCCTTGAAGCCGTTTTAAACTTTACCAATGTTGCTTTAGGGCTTGCGGTCTTCTTTCTAAGTAGGGTATTAGGATCGCTCTATTTTATCAATAACATTGACAATGATGAGATAGTTAAACGATCAAAGAAACAGCTACTCATCAACTCAGGTGCCTTTCTAGTGTTTTTCCTTTATTTTCTGGGTGCAATCTTATTAAAAGATGGATTTGCTGTAGATCCAGTAACAAAAATGATCTCATTAGAACCTTACAAATACTTGACTAACTTCCTGGCGATGCCTGTTGTACTGATTATTTTTCTCTTAGGAGTCGTCGGAGTGCTTGCTGGAATTGGTTTAACACTATTTAAAGAATGCACAAAGGGTATTTGGCTATCAGGAATTGGCACTGTATTGGCCGTATTAGGACTATTCTTAAATGTTGGCTTCAACAACACGGCTTATTACCCAGCTTATAATACGGCACTGGCAAAAGGCTCACCTGAAGCTCTTCAATTTATGCAAAGCTCTTTAACTATTCAAAATAGCTCATCAAGCCATTATACTCTTACAGCCATGAGCTATGTTTCTCTTCTCATTCCATTCGTATTAGCCTATATATGGTATGCATGGAAATCGATTAACAATGAGAAGCTCTCAAGCAAAGAATTAGATAACGAACATCACACATACTAAATCCAGATATTATGCTTACATCCATTCTTTGGTTTTTCTCATGGCCCCTCCTTATCTTTATATCCTACCACTTCGTAAGATGGGCTTTAAAACGATTTGAATCTAATCTGAAATAACAAATTAAGGCATCTGCCCTTACATAGTATAAGTATTCTAAAGAGACTAGTTCAGAGATACTGACTAGTCTCTTTTTGTTAACAACTCCAACTAAATATCAAGGCTTTGTTTGTTTTTATAGGCACAATAATTAGTTTGATAAGTGCAGTCTAATCCAATCTTTGGAATAGGCAACCAAGGTAAAGTACCTTTAAACGCGAATTAATCTTATTTTTGCTTTAATTACCAATTTTAATAACATGAACACAATAGAAGACTTCATTCTTAAGATCGAATCAGAGTTTGATGAACTAGAACCAGGCAAACTAAAACCAGAAAGCTCATTCAGAGAGATGTTTGACTGGAACTCAATTAATGCACTAGTACTGATTGCAATGGTAAAAACAGAATATGATGTTGTTATCAATGCAGATGACCTAACTAAAGCAAAGACTGTTAATGATGTCTTTAAAATTATCACAAGCCGTATAAAATAATAAAACCTAACATCATGGCGCTTTTCACCCTTCAAAACCTTCAACTCTCGGGCATAGCTGCATGTGTACCCTCAAAAGAGGTAAACAACATGGATTACAAATGGATCTCTCTTAAAGAGCGCGAACAGCTTATTAAAACGATTGGGGTTGAAAAGCGCCGTGTTGTAGAAAAAGGCACAACAACCTCTGACATGTGTCAGGTTGCGGCTGATAAGCTTATAGAAGAACTTAACTGGGATAAATCAGAAATTGAAGTTCTGGTCTTCGTCTCACAGACACGAGATTATTATATTCCGCAAACCTCAAGTATTTTACAAGATAAACTAGGTCTACCACAGAGTTGTATCGCACTGGATATTGCCCTTGGATGCTCAGGCTATGTTTATGGACTATCCGTTATAGGTGGCTTATTAAACTCTTTTGGGTTAAAGAAAGGGTTACTTTTAGTGGGCGACATTTCATCTCTTAATGCTGCTTATAGAGATAAAAGTACCCATCCTCTATTTGGCGATGCCGGGACAGCAACCGCAATAGAGATAAAAGACGGAGCTAAACCAATTCCTTTCAATTTACAAGGTGATGGTTCAGGTCACAAAGCAATTATCATTCCAGACGGAGGATTAAGAAACTTCTTATCTAAGAAATCACTCGATTACAAAACAGTAAGTCCGGGCATTCAGAGATCAAAACTTCATATCCATCTTGATGGTATAGAGGTATTCAACTTCTCACTACGAGAGGTCGTGCCAAACATAAAAACGCTCCTCTCCTACCATAACGAAACGTTAGATAATATAGATCACATTGTATTTCATCAGGCTAATAAGCTTATAAATGAAACCTTAAGAAAGATGCTTAGGGTGGATAAAAGCAAGATGCCATTGTCAATTCAGAAATTTGGTAATACGAGTTCAGCAAGC
Source organism: Sphingobacteriia bacterium (assembly GCA_021286705.1). Lineage (GTDB taxonomy): Bacteria > Bacteroidota > Bacteroidia > Bacteroidales > TTA-H9 > JAJTBW01. The sequence continues at coordinate 10,050 of JAJTBW010000021.1, read as the reverse complement.
ATCCCACTTACGATTGTCAGTGAATTAAAAGAAACTATCAAAGGCAAAGACTCGAGACTATTATTGTCTGCTTTTGGTATTGGCCTCAGTTGGGGAAGTACGATAATCCAAACTAACAACATGGTCATTCCTGATATCATTGAATATACAAAGCCAAGTAAGAGATGAACCCATTCAATCTATCAGATAAGCGTATTCTAATCACAGGAGCAAGTGGTGGACTAGGGGGTGCTATCGCAAAAGAGGCTGCCAAACTTGGTGCCAAGATAGTTATTACAGGAAGAAACATTGAAAAATTAACCGATGTATTCGGTACGCTAGATGGGGATGGACATGCTATGGTGGTGGCTGATTTGTCGACCAAAGAAGGTCGTGACAAGTTAATAAAAGAGTTACCCACATTACATGGAGCTGTCTTTAGTACTGGAATAAGCCAGATTAAACCAGTACGATTTCTTGAGCAGGATGACATTGACTTAAATTTCACTGCAGGTTTTAACGCTCCGGTTTTACTGACGGCACAACTTTTAGCAAAAAAGAAACTTATTTCAAAAGAGAGTTCTCTCTTGTATATTTCCTCTATTAGCATTAAATACCCCTTTGTTGGAGGATCAATGTATATTGCGGTTAAAGCAGCACTTGAAGGATTTACACGAGCCCTTGCACTGGAATTAGCTCCTAAAAAGATACGGGTTAACTGTATTGCCCCAGCCTTTGTCAAAGGGCCAATGCTCGATCAAACTCAGGCCGCTACCAATGAAGAGACCATAAAACAGATCGAAGCCCGTCAACCTCTCGGATTAGGAGATCCAACAGATGTAGCTAACACAGCTCTGTTTTACCTCTCCGATGCATCCCGCTGGGTTAGTGGCACGTCACTAATTCTAGGAGGTGGTTAATACTTTAAACTCTATTATAAATACGTACCGATAAAACCAGATATAATATGGAAAAACAAAGTCAACCAGATTATAGTGTAGTAATCCCTGTTTACAACAGTGTTGACTCGCTTCCTATTATAACAAAAGAACTTATCGATCTCTTCAATTCTATTTCAACAACATTCGAGATCATCTTCGTAGACGACTTTTCAACCGATGGGAGTCGCCAATGCCTCATTGAATTATCAAAAATGAAGGAGGCTAGAATTAAATCTATTCTTCTCCAAAAGAATTTCGGTCAACATAACGCAACCATCTGTGGATTAGGCTTTGCTCAGGGAAAATGGATTATTACGATGGATGACGATCTTCAACATCCGACAGAAGAGATTGGTAAACTAATTAACACGCAGCACGAATCTGGATCAGAGATTGTCTATGGAATTTTTACAAAGAAAAAACGACATAGTCTAATTAGAAATATCGGAAGTAAAGTAATTAAAGGTTCGTCTCGCTTGCTCAGAAAGACGCCAGGCGAGGGCTCTTCATTCAGACTAATGACCAATCGTCTAGCTCATGAGCTTAGTAAACATCGGCTCAGTTTCCTCTTTATAGAAGAGATCGTCACATGGTACACTCATAATATTTCATTTGTTGAGGTTGACCATCACCCAAGGAGATTTAAACAATCTAATTACTCCGGATTGAGTCTGATTAAATTAGTTTCAAATCTGGTAATCTATTACACAGGAGCTCCTCTGAAAATGATGGTATACACAGGCTTCACAATGTCGTTTATAAGCCTTATAATGGGTCTAATTTACATTGTAAAGAAAATTTTCTTTAATGTCCCTTTGGGATATACCTCTCTAATCACCGCAATATTATTCTCTACGAGTCTTATACTTCTTAGCCTAGGTATTATTGGAGAGTACCTAAGCCGAATCTATATGGCACAAAACCAAAGACCGCCTTGGGTTGTTGATAAAATTTATCAATCTGACGAAACGCAAAATCAAGACTAGCATGCTTCTGACCAGATACCAGATTACACTTAAAAGACTCACAATAAATGAAATTGAGTTAGTAAGAGGACATCGAAACTCTACGCTGATTAGACAAACAATGGAATTTCGAGAAGAGATCACCCCTGAGATGCAACTCAAGTGGTTTAACTCGATAAATAATGCAAATAATATATATCTACTAGTCAAATACAAAGGTGAGTATATAGGATTACTTAATGCAAAGGACATTAACTGGGAGACCCACGAAATGGAATCGGGAATCTTTCTGTGGGAAGAGAAATATTATGAGAGTTTTGTCCCGGCGATATTAAGCTTAATGGTAACAGACATGTGTATTAACCTATTTGGCTGGGATACCATTCAAGCCCATATATTAAAAAGCAACAGCAGAGCCATATCATTCAACAAAATGCTTGGATATGAGCTATGTGAAAATCAGGAAGACATAGAAAACCAGAAATATCTCTTAACCGCTGCGAATTTTTTCAAGAAAACAAAACGAATAAGAAAAGCTATAACAACCCTCTTTCCAGATGAAGGCTTCGTGAAATTTGTAGTTGAACCTCATGACTTCGTCAATGATTTCGGGGAATTTTACATCAAGAAAATCAATCAGAACACCACAGTTCTTGACAAAAAAGAGCTTGGTGAAAAGAGCATAGAATACACCCTAAAGGTAGCTGATCTTTAACAGAGCTTTTTTCTATACCATTAGCCCGCATTAGAAGAGCGAACCTGTACAGGGTTGTTACCTTTTCCAGTAATGAACCGATATATTTTTACAAGTTGGGGCAGTGCTTTACCAAAGTATTTTTTAAAAATATAGGGTAACCTATCTCCCAACTCCATCGCCTTGTATAATAGAAACCCATATAAACTCATTGGCAAGGTAGAAAACCATAAACCCAAGGAACCTTTTGTATAGACGCGCTGGTAACCACACTTCTCGGCGAGTGAGCCAACGATATAGTCAGCTTTTCTCACCTCACTATCCGTAAGTACCTTTTTCCATTTACCAACACCTGAGGCATTGACAGGTTGTGTAAGACTTTCATGATATTTTAGTATCAAATCGTATGAGTCTCCTCTTTTTAAGAGCTCCTCCTTTTTCTCATGAAAGTTAAGGACTGTTTCATCATAGGAGATACCAAGGAATGTATCGACTTTTCGTAAAATAGCCTCAGGATCATTTGCTAGATCCTCATGTCTAATCCAGAGAAACTGATCAGGGTACTTTTCTTGAAGGTTAAATAGCTTTTTGGTAAGATATTTCCATCGGTAAGCCTGTAAAACTACATTAGGTGCCTCAAACTCAAATTTTCGCATAGAGACAAAATTATCTCTGTAGTCACGAGTGATGTGAATAAACTTAGCCCCTTGAAAAAACTTTAAAAGTCGATCAGCATTAAGCGCATAAACCGGGTTTTTATCACCTATTACTTTAATCTGCTCCTTTGGCCAAAGAGAGGTTGAACAATAATAAACAGCCTTGTATACCTCATCAAATCTTACAGAGCCTTTAATGTCATCTAAAAGTCTAGAAAGAGCATCTTCATTGACACCAAGATATTCATACTTCCAAAAGTCAAAAGCTAAAGGGGCAGACATTGTTTCCTTAAATAACTTAGAATAATGGTCATTCCATTCAGTGACAAACTGAGGGAAACGGCCATATAAATAAGGGAGAATGGCGTACTCAGGAGGGCAAATAGCATTAGGATGGGCATCGATTAAAGTCCTAAGCAAAGTAGTCCCACTACGAGGTCTTCCGACAATAAAAAAGAATGGTATAGAACGAACCTCTTGAAAAGAAATTTCCTGATGTTGCATTTAAGAAGTTATTATAGTGCAAATATCAGCATTTAGGATTATTGTTCCTAAGAAAGCATTCAAGTTGAACAAAGTAATTAAATAAAAAATAAAAGGTGGGCAACCCTTTCGAGTTGCCCACCAAATATATAGAGTAAGGATTTACTCTACGTTTTAGGATTACTTAGCAACAGTGATTCTCTCTACTGATTGGCTACCATCCTCTGCGATAAACTTAACGAAATAGATACCGCTTTCGTAAGCTGAAACGTCGAGTTTCAAAGTTTGAGCACCGTTAACAGTTACGTTACGTACAACCTGACCAAGGTAGTTCACCAGTACAATCTGGCGAGTTTCGCTTGTGGTTACAACGTTAACAAAGCTATTAGCTGGGTTAGGATAAACCTTGATACCTTCGGCAGTAGCAGGAGTGATACCTGTTGGGTTTGCACAAGCTTCTGCAGTTGCAACTGATTCCATAGTTTCAGTTCCAAAGGCAGCGTGAACGGCTTTAACAGTATAGCAATGATTTGCGAAAGGAGCAGTAACTACGTGAGTATAAGTAGTAGCAGTAATAGGAGTTGCAGTAACAAGAACACCATCTTGGTATACATTGTATCCAACAACACCACGGTTAGCCATCAAAGCGTCGAAATTAGCAGTAGCACCAGCTACAGAAACACGACCTGAATTGATGATAGCACCGATGCTTGCATGAGTACTTGCAACTAAAGGAGATACTGAGTTCTCTCCAATAACAACTGATTTCTTACCACCATCGGCGAGGGCGTTAACGCGAACACCGAATACACAGTCATTGAATGAAGGATCTAATGCACTCATATGTGACCAATCGGTACCATCAGTATACCAGCCCTTACTAACATTTGGACCATCTTCATCAGCACCTAGATAATGAGTTGCAGCAGCAAAGTTATTCCAATGAACCATTGCATAGAATGTGCCATCGAAAGGTAGATCAGCTACAGCAACGTTAGTCCAGTTGTCACCTTGAGGATTGAAAGCACTTGATGTACCAACAAGGTTCTTATTAGCATCAAGAATATCGATAGTGATCTGATCTGAACCAGCAGAAGAATTAGCTTGGAAATAAACATCAATTGATGAGATAGTACCAGCTAAGTTAGTATTGAACTCATTACCAAACCAAGCTTCATAACCTGGATTCAAACTCCAACCATTCTCGAAAGTATTGTTATCGAGGATGAATTGTTGAGGAGCGGCTGTACCACAATCAGGAGCATTCCAGTTAAGAATGTTGTTGTAGGTAGTAGCGTTAACCATATCAGGATTCAATACGAGGTCAGTTGCTGGTTTTGGTTCAGGATAAACCTTTACATTATCAATGTACCAAGCCACGATGTCAGCTGAGTTTTCGCCATAAGCCATGAACTTAACCTTAAGAGCCTTTCCGGCTGTTGCAGAGATTTCAATGTGCTTTTTAGTCCAGGTAAATGAGCCATCATTCTTGTATTCAGCAACCTTACGCCATGTACCATTGTAGAATACTTCAACTTTCATCATCTCCTTACCAGTGTTGTTACGATCTTCTAACTTAATGTCGAAGTCTAACCACATCTTTGAACAATCAAATACAGAAGCATTGATAGCTGGAGAGATTAGGCTGAAACTGTAGTTAGTTACAGGACTAGCCCAGTTAAATTCAGCAGCAGGAACAGAGTTACCTACTGAGTTACTAATGCGCCAATGTCCTTGGTTAGGTTCAAATGACCATTGATTGTAAGTGAAGTTTGTTGAAGTCCAATCTTCGATGAAAGGAGCAGGAACACCATAATTAACATTGATACAAGCAGGGCCTTCTTCTAATGATTCATCAGTTGAGCCTGCTGGCATACCAAACTGTTGTAAATCATAAACAGCGGTAATAGTGTAGCAATATTCATCAGGATTTAGATATAGATCATAATACTCACGAATGTCACTAGCAACGTTAGTAACTAGATCGCCATTACGATAGATATTATATGAAAGAACTTCGGGAGCAGGGGTTGTACCACCGCCACCAGTTGAAGTACTAACTTCATATATACCGATAAGGTTAGGATCTTGTTGAACGTTAGCTAATAGTACAAACTTACCAGGATAGAGGTTACCATTATCACAACCAAGACCACCGGCAATAGCATCACTACCAGCATAACCAGGAAGATCAGTTGCAGCATGAACAACACCTGTTAAAGTCTTTGTTGCAATGCTCATCTGTACTATTTCAACACCTGAACCACCTTGGTCAAAGAGCCATAAGAATGGACCACCAGTAGAAGCAACATCAACAGTTGAACCGTACATGCCTTCTAAACCAAGACCAGTAACAGTTGTAATAGTTGAACCATCCATCTTACACAGATTTAATGTAGCCCAGTCACCATACCAGAAACCACCATTACCACCGTCAGCAGTAGGGTCATAAGCTAAGTGACGAACAGCACTTGCAGTTGTAATTGTTCCAACTAAAGTCTTGGTAGTAAAATCCATCTTAAAGATGGTTGTATTAGCAGCAGCACCGTAGAAATAGGTACCGTCAAAAGTTAAATCACGAATCGCAGATGCACCAGCAATTGTAAAGTCTTCGACCCAAGTCCATGTACCATTTACATTTTGGAACTTAGAGAAGCTTCCGCTCTTCCATGAAGTTGTATAGATAAAAGTACCATCAGATTCAACCGCTTGATTAGGAGCGACTGTAGCGTTAAAAGTACCTAAGATATCCCATTGAGCATCTGTAACATCAGTAATAGCGTGGTTAGTCATCGGACTAGCTTCTGCGCTTGCAACAACAGTATTTGTTCTTGGTGCAGGAGCACTGAAAGCCATCTTACTACCCATTACAGGAGCTTCCCATGTTAAGAAAGCTGAAGATTGGATAGCTGTTGCAGCTAAGTTACGAGGTGCAGGTAGATAATGAGCTGTGAAAGTATAACAATCACGTGCTGATACTCCACTCTCATAAGCTGCATCAACGCAAGCAGTATATGAATGGCCATAAGTACACAAAGAATGTGTTAACTGATAAGAAGTTTCAGTTGTGAAAGCAATCTGAGTATCATCAAGATATACATTATAACCCATTAAACTCTTACCAGCAGATAGAGTAGCAACAACAGCAACGTTATCGATATTCCAGTTATTGATATCTGCGACATCAGCACCGTAAGCGGTGAAGCGGAATTTGAAGGTATCCCATGTGTAAGCAACGATGTCCAATGACTCGCTTGTCCATGAGAAACTACCATTCATATTGGTGTAGTTTTTCAAACGATTCCAGTTAGAACCGTCCCAGATCTCAACAGCCATCTGATTTTCATTAGTGGTACCGTAGTTATCGAGAGCGATATCATAACGTAAGTAGAGGTAAGGTGAACCAACACCAGAGATTTCAGGAGAAACTAAGTGTTTCTCATAGTTAGTAATACCAGGGGTCTTACTGAACTCAGCACTAACGCCAGGATTACCAGGTGAGCTTATATTCCAGTTTGTAGCGTCAGTTGTCCAACCTTGTGTAGCAAATGTATGACCATCCCAAGGTTCAACAAAGAGAGGAACCTCAGTTTTTGGGGCATTCCAAGTAGCTAATAAAGTGCGATCATCAACATGAAGGTTATAAGGAGCCCAACGGGTTTCCATTAAAGTATAGTTAAATACTTCAGTGTTATCATCAATGGTGATATTCATAGGACCAATCTGGTCATAACCAAACTTCTTAATAATAAGTTCGTACTCACCCTTCCAAACATTTGCAAATGATATAGTACCATTCTGAGGAGTTAAACCACTCTTATCATATTGAGTAGCACCAGGAACCGTAACATATCTCATGCTAACCAAAGTACCTAAAGCATTACCAGCAGCTGAGCTAACAGTGATATTAAAGGTAACATTAGACTCCCAACCTTTACCTAAAACATTTGATAATGTGTAAGCTGAATAACGGTTGTTGCTATACTTTGCACGAACAGCCCATTTGTAAGCACCATTAGGTAATGTTGCCCATGAAGCATCAGTAAATGAAGTACCTGTAACGTTATTGTTTAAAAGAGTATAAGTTGCAGGGTTGTTCTGATTTGGTTCAAGAACACGGTACACTTCATAACCTAATAAAGAACTTGGAGCACTTGGTGAAGAAGTAACGATAGGATTGTAGATACCCTCACGCTCTAAACCAGCTACATTAGTAACATGATTAAGAGACATGCTGTGTCTGTTAGGATAGGTTTTTCCAACATAGGCAGGAGCTGCTGCTGTAGCCATATCTAAAGGACCACCAGCACCAATACAGAAAGCACGAATCATGAAATCGTTGTATCCAGCAGGAACCCAAGGGCCATTGCCAGAAGCAAACTTTGAATATGAACGCATGCTTGGATTGGTCTCATCAACAGCGATAGGAGCGCAGTTAGGATAATTACCACCCTGGATCATACCTAAATAGAAGTTACCACTGTTAATAACAACAGGAGCATCAAAAGCGAACTCAACCCAGCCAGTTGCAGTTGGGGTAACCTCAACGCGAGCAAGTTCAGTACCAGGATAACCTAATGCGCCATCATCATCAAAAACAGCCATTTCGAAAGGAACCAGTGCATTACCACCAGTTGGATAACTACCGTCACCAATGTTAACTCTACCACCAGTAATTGAAACTGGATACTGAGCGATAGGAGTGAATTTCAGTGCATTGATATTACCAGCTGAAGACCATGAAGTGATGTTCTCAAAAGTAGCATCATCATAGATGATTTCATATGGACTCTGAGGTAGACCCCAAGTGAGGTTAACAGCTGTATTACCACTGTTTACTGCAGCTAGGACAGCTGAAGGAGCAGCAGTATTCTCAAATAGTTGAAAATTAAAGGTATTTGCACCACCAACTAAAGTTAGAGTAGAAGTATAAGTATCATAACCTAACTTTGAAACAGCAACAGGACGGTTACCTTCAAGGTTTTTAACTGTGTAATGGCCAGCCAAATCAGTTACAGCTATTGAGTCATTGTTAACTCTAACTGTAGCACCGATAACTGGTAAACCAGTGATACCATTAGTAACGGTTCCACTGATAATTGCAGTTGCAGGGATAGGCTCAGCATCAACCTTAGCTAAGTCTAAATAACAGTTATTACCATAAGCACTGACAAACTTAAATGCAATATATAAATTTGCAATGTTATTAGCTCCTGAAGGCAAAGCTATCACTTTATTTTTCCATCCTTCAACAGCATTATGACGACTTACGCTACCAGCGTCAGCCCAAGTAGCTCCATCTGTTGACCATTGAATTACAACTTTATCATCAGATGATGAAAAACTTGCATTTTCATACCACTTAAAATTAACAGTAACATTCTGCTTGCCAATTGTTGAAATAGCAGTAGTTGTTTTTAAGCGATTAGTAACGCCTGAAGAGGCATTATATGATTCAAACTTGACAAAATATGTCCCGTCTGCTGCAGTAGCTGTTGGACTAGAACTAGTACTTACAAAAGAAGTATAGTTGGTTCCTGAAACATTTTCTGTGGCCCAGTTTGCTGGAATAGTGCCACCATTTTCAAAGCTCTCTGTAAGTAAATTTACAGATTGAGCACTTAAGCCAGATGCGAATAAAACCGCCATTACAACGGCTAAAGAACGCATCCAATGTGTAATCACTCTCATAGAAATTGGATTGATCAAACTAGTTTTAATTAATTATCATATAACTAAAGCTAGAATTAAAACGCATCATTATTGCCTGGAGGGGTTACATGGCTTCCTGAATTGCCTTAAAACTGCCAAACTCCGTTTAAATAGACAAAGCAATCCCAAGAAAAGTCAGGTATTTTTTTTAACGAACAACCTAACTTTTTAATCACTTTGACCTATTCCCAGATTGCAGACTGCATCCGAAAATCGGACAATACACATCAATAAAAAAACAGCTCACCGATTATGATCTAGAATCTTAATTTAATCGTATAACCAAGATTTAGCTTAACTCGCCAAAAATTGGAACAATTTAAACTAGGATTACCTAGAACTAAAACCAATGACCTGTTATCTATTAATGATCCTTAATAATTCCTTTTTCCAAGGATCTTTAGTTCCTCATAAACACCTCTGAGCATAGACTCTCAGAGTTAATCAGGGCTACTGCCCATCAGACATAGTTAAAAAGCCCTTTTCTTTCTGCTTAATAACTTCAATAGGTTTGAACAATTGTAAGGTTAGACGTCATTTTTTTCAATAGGTTGCCTGCTCGCAAAAAAAAAGGGGTCGGTTTCCCGACCCCTTCAATTATTATAGATTAGAATTTCTTC
>JAJTBW010000231.1 GCA_021286705.1 Sphingobacteriia bacterium | reverse complement strand
TAACCCTTCATTTAGATTTACTGCCTCTTTGAGTCATTTTATAAACCTAGTGCTTTCAATCCCTGATCAAAAACGATGTCTCTGGGAATTCCTGCGGTAGAAATCTTGTCAAGATCTTTCTGTAATTCAGGCATGATAATACCCTTCTCTTTTACAAGATTAATTGTGCCTTCATAATCACCATTACCTTGTAAAACCAAAATCATTCCGCTTAAATCAGCAACTGCCTGTTTCATTTTTTCAAAATCAACGGTATAAAGCCCGGTTGAAGCATCACGAACAAAAGCACCATGTTCACCCAGATAGTTAAATGAAAGCATATTAGCTTTTCCATGTGCTGATGAAGCCCCAAAACGAACAGACCTAAAAATACCAGCAACAAAAGTCACATAGTTATCCATTAGATCTTTATCCTTGAACTCTCCCATTTCATTAAGCTTAGTAATCAAATAGAGACCCAGAATGTCAGCCTTTGCCTCTTCGATGCTTGTATAGCCTTCTTTAAGAGCATCTCTGACATTTCCTTTGCCATTGATAGTTTTAGTAATGCCTAAGCCATGTGCTGATTCGTGGAACATAACATTTTCAAAGAAAGCATCAAACTTAACATGCTTCATCTGTTCGGGGTTCAATACTTGTTCTGCGATAGGTACTAAAATCTTCTCAAACTTAGCCTGCATCGCATTCTTTAGCTGCAATTTACGAGTTCCTTTTTCTCTATGAATACGTGGATCATTCGGAAGGTTAATAGCAATGGTCTTGCTACCTCCATTACAGTCACCTGCATAATAAACAACATCATACACGCCTAGGTCAGAAGCACTGCCTGGTACTTCTGTTTTGTACTTATCATCAACCGGTAATGACTTTTGTAATGCAGGAAATAGGGCTGCAAAATGCAGTACCTTTTGGCTCCACTCTTTATCCTTAACTAAAACAAAAGATTCAAATGAGGTCTTATATCCAAACAATTGATCTTCGTAATTCTCTATAGGCCCAATAACAAAGTCAATTCCGTTGTCCTTCATATCCATCCAGACATTATCGCTGGGATAATAATCATTAGATAAGAGTGCTTCGGCCCTAAGCTTTAAATAACTCTTTAAACCTGGATCCTCGGCCAATTCTGAGGCTTTTAATACAAGTTCAGAAGCCTTTTTCAGTTTCTCGCCATAATAAACACTATAGGGGATAACCTCAAGAGATTTATCCTCTTTTCTGACAATCACCGTATAGTTATCGGTTTTCTTAGGATCAGCAAGAGCTTCAAACTCCTCTTTTGTCATATCAGCAGGATAGAAGTTTGCTCCGGCAGGTTTTTCACCAACACCAGCTACAAAGGGTTTATTTCCATCGAGACGATCCCAGGGACCATAATTGATGTTAAAGAATGCAATAGCAGCACTGTCAGTTAAAGAATCAGGATGAACATTTTTATCTCCCCAAGCCTGTTGCCAGTACAATTCATCCATAATCTCGGCTGCCTGAATGAGTAGAGGTAACATCTCCTTTTCTTTAGGAGTTAGCTTAGTAAGATCAGTTGTCAGTGTGAACTTTGCATACTCATCTACTTTTTGTTGCATAGGCGATTTGTCTTGACTTACAGGCTTTGTTGAACACGCAGCCAAAGCAACTACCATAAGCATAAAAATGGATTTCTTAAACATGATTAAATTATTTTGTGGTTTATTGGTTCTGAACGACAAACCTACTAAAAACCTTTTACATAATATTCATTACAATCTTGTTAAAAGGCTAGTTCGATTGTGGGATCCCAGAAGTAGTTTTTAAAATCAATTATCTGATCATTCTCCACCATAATCCCTTCAACTTCCAAGAGGTTCTGCATCATCATTTCATCTCTAAAATGATGTTTCCCTGACAAATATCCCAATCGGTTCACTACTCTGTGGGCTGGTACAGGATTATCTTGAAAATGAGCCCCATTCATTGCCCATCCTACCATTCTTGATGAGCGACTGGCTCCTAGATATTTTGCGATGGCTCCATAGGTCGTAACTCTTCCTCTCGGAACAAGTCTTACAACCTCGTAAACCATGACAAAAAAATCATCATGCCGATCCATTCTACCACTAATTAAGGTTTAAGTGAGAATTGGACATAATGAATCGGAGATCCCTGTGCCAAGAACTGCTTTTCATAGAAGGTCTGAACAGCCTTGACATCACCTTCGTAATCCGAATTATAAAGTAAATCGGTATTAAAGTGTACATTATGATCATGCTCATTCATGATTTCCATAGTATAATCATAGAGCCCCCTGTTATCTGTTTTGAGATGAATCAGATGGTCAGAAGAAAGAATCATCTTAAATCGTTTTAGAAGATGAGGAGAGGTCAATCTCTTCCTTTCTCTAGCCTGTCTGGGTTGGGGATCCGGAAAAGGAATCCATATCTCCTGAACCTCTCCAGGAGCAAATAAATTGGTGACTTGTTGAACATGGGTTCTTATGAAAGCAATATTCTTTAGACCTAAATCTAAGGAGTCTTTTGCCCCACGCCAAAGACGTGCTCCCTTCAGATCAATAGCAATAAAATTCCTTTCAGGGTATTTATTTGCAAGATAAAATGAGAATTCTGCCTTACCAGCTCCAACCTCAAGCGTGATAGGGTTATCATTACCAAAGAATGTACTCCACTTTCCCTTTAACGAGTAGCCATCCTTTAATTCATCATAGTTAGGTTGAAAAAAATGAGGAAATGACTTCACTTCCTCAAAATGAAATAGTTTTTTCTTTGCCACAAGTAATTTGTTCTGTTCTTAAATCTGAGTTAATACCCGGCATCTATTTTTTAACGATCCATCCTCCTTTAGTAAGTCCACTGTTCACTCTTTCTAAAAGCTTCTCAGCTTCTTGTTGAGAAGAACTTACACCGGCGCTGACTCTAAATAATCCATTCTTGCTTTTATCTAAAACCAGAGCTCCAAATCCTTTTGACTTGGCATCAGCTACAAACTTCTTAGCATTCTCTTCGGAGGCAAAACAGCCGGCAATTACATGAAATCCTTTGGATGCCTGGGCAACTGTATTTTGACTCTTCTCACTAGTCTTTGATGGTTCCTTAACAAGAGCATCAGATACTTTTACAGGCTTGCTTTTGGGTACTGAAACCGTCTTGACGTCATTCTTTGCTACGCTTTTTTTCTCCTTGTAATGAGCTGTGCTAAGGTCAGTACTTTGCCCGGATGGTTTAGTTTCTTGCCTTTCAGTCTTTGTTTCATTAACCTTTGGCTTAGTTTCAACCTTTATCTCATCTTTGGGAGGCTCGACTACCTTTGCAGTTGATGCAGTTGAAGTTTCAGCATTATTTGATCTATCCTGATCTGCTTTTGCCTCATTTTGAGTACTTGGTGTCTGCTTGATAATTGGCTTTTGAGGTTTTGGAACCATTGCTAACGACTCCATCCCTGGCACCATAGTAGCTTGATCAAGGATAAATTCAGGTCCTTTAAAACTTTGATATAGTAACCAGGAAGTCACAGCTAACACTGGTAGGACAATAAAAACCCACCGTACAGCATTCGGAATAGAACGTCTTTTCGAAGGTATTTTACGGTCTTGAGGAGCAGGTCTTGACACCCTTTGTTCGTTACTTCTAAGAATAGCAGGGCTTGTAAAAACAGGTAAACCAAAGGCATCAGCAAGGTAGTTTCCTCCTTCTATCGGCTGAAAATCGATTAAATCATGGTTATCAAGCTTAAGAGTGCCAATACCAGAGAATGTAAGTGATCTATGGAGGCGTAGATGAAGTTGGCATTCGGCAGAAAAGATTCTGAGCTTTTCTAATGCATCATGATAGGTGATATTGAAAGCGGAGGCTACATATTTAGCGAGAATCCCATCATTAACTTTTAAAGCGGCATTAAAGGCAACTGTTCTGGAAGGCGGGGTAAAAATATGTTGAACCGGATGTATACTTGCAGGCACATATTGCAGAAGAAATCCTCCGAAATTGGGGATTACTACGCAATCATGAGCATAGAGCAGCTCGCTTATCAGTTCGTTTATTACTATAGATTGATCGGACATGATGGTCTCATTTTCACAAAAATAACACAGTTTACAGCTGAGTTCAAGGCTTGTTAATAACTTTCAACAAATCTTCAGGCGTGTCAATTGAAATTCCTTCGTGCAGAGTTACTTTAGTTTGGATTCGAAACCCATTCCATAACCAACGAAGTTGTTCAAGAGACTCAAGTTGTTCAAGTTCTGCGGCAGGCAACATTGCAAGCTTTTCAAGAACATGACCTCTATAGCCATAGATTCCAAGATGTTTAAAGAACTTGCCCTTCTTAAGCCAGTCTTGCTGCTCAACTCCCCTGATATAAGGGATTGCCTGGCGGCTAAAGAGCATAGCCTGACCTTTAGAGTCACACACTACTTTTACGGCATTTGGATTAAAAAGTTCCGTAGAATCACTAATTGGCCTGATTAAAGTTGCAATATCAGCATCGGGGTTCTCGAAAGCACTAACAACCAGATCAATCTGATCAGGGTCTATAAACGGTTCGTCTCCCTGAATGTTAATTACAATATCAGGGAGTCCCTCTTTGCAACTATTAAGAACAGCTTCATAGCAACGATCAGTACCCGAAACATGAGATTCTTTTGTCATTACAACCTTTCCACCATATTTCTCAACATGTTTAAAGATGGTCTCATTGTCGGTTGCAACAATGACATCATCCAGCAGTTCTGCTTTAGAAGCCTGTTCAAAAACCCGAATAATCATTGATTTTCCATCAATCATTGCAAGTGGCTTTCCCGGATATCGTGTTGAAGCATATCTGGCAGGTATTATTCCAATGCGCATTTTCTTAGCTTTTACTAATCTGTTGCAAAATTAAGGAACAAAACATAAGCACACGACAAAAAAGTTATTTTAGGATAAGACAAACTATCTAAGTAGAGGATATAGTGGGGAGTATTGAGAGGATATTGAGAGAGAATAGAGACATAAGAAAACATAAGAGAACATAAGAGAGTCATAAGAGAGATATAAGAGGGATATAAGAGGGATGCTTTAGAGATGCTGAATATCAGAGAATTGTAAGCATGGATATTTGGAGCTTGCAGGATAGATTCAAAATTCAAAGATTAGAAACTTCTCCGCCTCTTTGCCTTCGACCTCGCTCAGGCAGCGACCCGGAGGTTGAGCGAAGCCGAAACCCGGTGGTTGAGCGAAGCGGTTCTTCGTCACTTTTGGTGATACTTTAACCTGTTTTAGAGAGTATCACCTTCC
>JAJTBW010000230.1 GCA_021286705.1 Sphingobacteriia bacterium | reverse complement strand
CAACGGATATAGATAGCCTTAAAAATGAAACATATATATGTACTTTAGAGAATTTAGAGAAGATATTTCAACCTGATCAACATCTTTATTCAATTACCTTGCCTACAGGTTTTGGTAAAACTCTTACCGCATATGCGGTAGCTGATAAAATTAGGCATTTAAGTGGTAATCATGATGCTAAAATAGTAATCAGCATTCCGTTTACCTCTATTATAGACCAGAACTTTGAAGTATACAAGCGTGTCCTTGAGCCTACCTCTAATGATGTGTTGTTAAAGCATCACCATCTTGCAGAGCCCAATTACAAAGATTCTTCTGAAAGAGTCTTTGACTATGATAAAAGTCAGTTTTTAATTGAAACATGGCAGTCAGAAACGATTGTCACTACATTTGTCCAGTTCCTAGAAACTATTCTTTCAATGGATAAGACAAAGATGATGAAACTTTGTCAATTAAGGAATGCTGTTATACTATTGGACGAGATACAAACTATTCCATATTGTCTTTGGGAAACGATAAGAAAGTCTTTTGTTTCACTTAGTGAGACCCTTAATGTATATATTGTTCTTATTTCCGCAACACAGCCTCTGATATTTACACCGAAAGAAGATATCTTTGAATTAGTTGATGATTATCAGAAATATTTTAAGGTTTTTAATCGAACAAGGTTACATTATTATGAAGGTGCAATACCATTTGAGTCCTTTATAGGGTTAGTGTCACGATATATGCAGGAAGAACCGACTAAGGATGTATTGGTTATTTTGAATACAAAGAATGCAGCAAGAAAATGTTTTGAAGAATTAGTCAATCTTAAATTTGAGAATACGGATTACTTTTTCCTTTCTACATTAATAACACCTTTCGAGCGCAAGCTGATTATTCAAAAAATAAAAGTGAAGGGGGAAAATCGAAAATTGATAATATCGACTCAATTGATTGAAGCTGGGGTTGATATTTCAGTAGATACTGTTTTTAGGCAGCTATCACCCATTGATTCTATTATTCAATCAGCAGGCCGTGCAAATAGATATAATGAAAAAATGGCTATCTCGGATATCTATCTTTATGAGCTCGATGGTGAATATCAAAGAGCCACTAGTTTAATTTATGGTTCAGATCTAATTTTGAAGACTAGAAATGTTCTAAAAGGATATAGAGAGGTAGATGAATCTGAATACTTAGAGCTAATAGAGCGATATTTTCTAGAGGTAAGAAAACAATCAAATGAAACCACCTCTCATTTATTGGAAGCTATTCTAGGCTTAAAGTTTGGCGAGATTAATTTAAGTTTTATTGAGGAAAGAAAAACAGAATCAGTTTTTATTCAGTTAAATGATGAAGCTAAGAGGGTTTGGAAGCAGTATGTTGAGCTTTGTAGTGATGGCAAGATCACTCCATGGGAGCGAAAGTCACGTTTTTCTGAATTTAAATCTGTTTTTTATGACTATGTTATTAATGTACCAGTTCCATTCGGTGAAAAAAAAATTTGCTTTGATTCTGAACAGTTGTTTGGTTTTTATTTGTCAAGCTTAGAAAGTCCATCAAGTTTTTATTCTTTTTCAGCTGTTGATCTTACTCGAAATACGGGATATATAACAAATAAGCAACTTGTAACAATTTAATTATGCAAATTACTCAAACTATTATTCAGTTTCCTGATATACTGCTTCAAACACGTGATGCTCACAAATTACGTGGTTATTTTGGAAACTTATTTAAAGAGCATTCCCCGCTATTGCATAATCATTATGCTGATGGTAGTTCCCGCTACAATTGTCCGTTAGTACAATATAAGGTTATTGATAGAATTCCAGTTTTAGTGGGATTTCAGGAAGGAGCAGATCTACTTGTTTCTCTTTTTTTAAGTATTAAGGAGATTAATATTGATGGGGTTCTTTATCAAGTTAAAGCGAAAAACGTTCAACAAAAGCTATTAGAGCTAAGTGTGAATAGTAAGTTGTATAACTATTCTTTTAAAACACTATGGATGGCTCTGAATCAAGAGAATTTTTATAAATATAGTAAACTGGGTGAGGAAGATAAGAAGCTATTCCTTAGTCGTCAAATTCAGAATAATATACTTAGCTTTTATAAAGGGCTTGAATACTATACAGATAATCGTATCCTTGCAACTGCAATGGTAGAGGAGAAGCAAACACTTTTTAAAAATCAAACCATGCTTGCTTTTTCAGGGAGTTTTGTAAGCAATGCATTTCTGCCTAATTGGGCTGGTATAGGTAAAGCTGTTAGTAGAGGTTTTGGAACCATTAATCTAATTGAATAAAGTTTGAAGTATGCAGTTAGTAATTAACACTTTTGGCACATATGTGCATGTAAAAGATGAGTTGTTTGAAGTCTCCTTCACCAAAGATGGAGAAAAGCAAAAACATCATTTTGCTAGTCAGAAGGTTACCTCTATTCTGTTAAGTAAAGGATCTGCAATTAGTACAGATGCTGTTATTCTTGCAATAAAGAATAATATTGATATTATTGTTTTTGAGTATGATGGTGTCCCTATAGGGCGGTTTTGGCATAGTAGGCCAGGGAGTACTTCAAAAATTCGTAAGCAACAGTTGGAAGCAAGCTTAAACGAGATTGGGGTATTCTGGATAAAAAATTGGCTTACAAGAAAACTGGAAAATCAAATAGAGTTTTTAAAGCGATTGAAGAATCACCGACCACTTGATGCGGATAATATTCTAGTCGTTATTGATTCAATAATCACGTTAAAGTTAAAAATGAGTGCAATAAATGGAGATAATATTGATTCTATAGATGACACATTACGTGGTTTGGAGGGGACTTCCGGACGGTTGTATTTTCAAACTCTCAGTTCCTTGTTAAATGAACGATATCAGTTTAAGGGACGAAGTTTTCGCCCAGCTAAGGATGCCTTTAATGCGTTCTTAAATTATGCTTATGGGGTGCTTTATAGTAGGGTAGAGAAAGTTTTGGTTATTGCGGGTCTTGATCCATATGTGGGATTTATGCACCGTGATGATTATAATATGAAGAGTATGGTATTTGATTTTATAGAGCCATATAGGAGTTATGCCGATGAAGTTGTTTTTAAATTATTTTCTGCGAAGAAAGTAAACGATAGTTATACTGATTCAATTACTAATGGGATAAGTTTAAATTCGGAAGGGAAAAACCTTCTGTTGCAGTCACTCATGAATTTTCTTGATGAAGAAAAAATAAAATACAATGGTAGGAATCAGACACCCATGAATGCAATGCAGATGGATGCTCATAATTTTGCGAATAGATTAATCAATAAGGTATGATTTGTTGGGTTTTATATGATATTAAGAAGGATAGGCAGCGTACAATGATTTCTAAAATCTGTAAGAGATCAGGTCTATATCGAGTTCAAAAATCTGTTTTTTTGGGTAGTTTAGACGAGAGTCAAAAAGATAGCCTAGAATTAGAAATTGAAGATCTTATAGATGAAGAGACAGATTCTGTTTACATCTTCCCAATGAGTAAAAATGAATTAAAACAAACTGCGCTAATGGGTCAAGCTTTTGATAAAGAGTTGATTACTGATGATATTAAAGCTTTATTTTTCTAATGTCAATAACACCTTCGCATATTATCGAATATTTGTATTGTCCTAGGTTCACCTATTTTGAATATGTTCTAAGTATTCCTCAATATGAAGAACGACATTTTAAGGTTGAAAAAGGAAGATCGGTTCACGCGCTTAAACAAGAGCAGAACAAGGATTATCTTAGAAAGCGAATTGGAGTGAAAGAAAAATATATAGATCAATACTTAACTAATCAACTTTTGCGTGGGAAGGTTGATGAAGTTTTGTTGTTAAATGATGATACTATGGCTCCCTTGGATTATAAATTTGCTAAATTTGAGGAAACAGTGTATGAAACTTATCGTACGCAGCTTGAATGTTATGCTGTTCTTATTGAAGATAATTTCAAAAGAATTGTTACAAAAGCTTTTTTAGTCTATGTGCGTTCTTCGAATAAATTGGTTGAAGTAAATATTACAGACGCTGCAAAACAAGAAGTGCGGTTGGTTTGTCAGGCGGTAAACGATGTTATTACATGGAATTTTTATCCGAAGGCGACAAAAAACAAGCAACGGTGTGTCAGCTGTACTTACCGTAATATATGTATAAAGTAAAGAATACTGGTGGTAATCTATTTTTACAAAGGAGAAAAGTGATGATAATAGCAAGATTATTAACCGATTATGCTTTCGGAAATGTTTAGAATTAGCCATATATCAAGGTTCTTTGACGTATTGATTAATGAAATATTGAAGGCTTGCTTAGTTTGTTATATTACTGAAAGTCTGTTAGATGATTATCTACACGACTTCCCCAGTACATTCCACCGAAACAAGGATTGAAACGATCCTGATTCTAATAAATACTATGACTCACTTGTCTTCCCCAGTACATTCCACCGAAACAAGGATTGAAACAGCGAAATAAAACGAGTACAATTAAAGCGAACAGACTTCCCCAGTACATTCCACCGAAACAAGGATTGAAACTGATATCAGTTAAATTAATTTACAACCGACTCAAAACTTCCCCAGTACATTCCACCGAAACAAGGATTGAAACTCGCCAGGCTTTGCATACTTCGAAAGAAGCCATTTGCTTCCCCAGTACATTCCACCGAAACAAGGATTGAAACACAAACAAATAGAAATTCATTATTATAAGGTTGAACCTTCCCCAGTACATTCCACCGAAACAAGGATTGAAACAAAGTTAATCAGTTTTAGAATGGGGCGGGCTGATTCTTCCCCAGTACATTCCACCGAAACAAGGATTGAAACACCGCTTAATTTCGTACGCAAACGGTTTGGAGTACCACTTCCCCAGTACATTCCACCGAAACAAGGATTGAAACTCAAACTCAAACATTCTGATAAATCCCGTTTTAAACTTCCCCAGTACATTCCACCGAAACAAGGATTGAAACATAAGGATGAAGATAAAGTAAGGCTTAACAATGCTTCTTCCCCAGTACATTCCACCGAAACAAGGATTGAAACACATGACTAAAGCAAAAAAGAAGGCAATCAGGGCTGACTTCCCCAGTACATTCCACCGAAACAAGGATTGAAACTCAAACTATATCAAAAAAGGGGTTGACACAATTCCGCTTCCCCAGTACATTCCACCGAAACAAGGATTGAAACTTTTGAATCCTAATTGACAAGTTGCACATGATGGTCTTCCCCAGTACATTCCACCGAAACAAGGATTGAAACTCGCCTCTTCTCCAAG
>JAJTBW010000229.1 GCA_021286705.1 Sphingobacteriia bacterium | reverse complement strand
GAATCCCGATTCCTGTGCTAGCAAGCTCTTTGATGAGTGGTCGGGAGTCTGAATCAAAGTAAAACGACTTATGGTAATTTATCCTTTTTGCCTTATAATGCCATGATGAGGTCATTGGTAAGAGTAATTTGTACTTTCTGGCTCTGTTTATAACAGATGAATTAAATCTTACCTCATTTTGGTCAAATGTGCTAAGTTTAAGATAGGTGAAGCCGGGCGCCTTGGAGAGGTCAACCTCCATAGCAATAGAGGTTAGTTGTTCTAATAAGTATAGTTCATTGATAGCTTCTTGAAGAGATTGGGCAGCAATGACCATCCCATGATTCTTTAATAAAAAGTGTCTGAATCGCGTATCTGCCTGCTCCCTCATGATGGAGGCTTGTTCTTTACTACCAGGTTCAGCGTAAGGTATGGGTGAGACCTGAGGAAGTGGATGTGAAAAGAATTGATAAATGAACTGATCTGTTAGAGTGCTTAATGCGGATAACATCGGAGCATGCAGGTGAAGAACACAATTAACGTCATTTGCCTTCATTAGTGCCAAATGAAAGGGCACCTCGGAGGTGGGTGGCGGACCAGATAGATGCTGCCCGTCTTTAGACAGGTGGGTTATTTGAGATGGTTTTAGAAGATACTTATCAAGTCCTGAAGGGGTGATAGAGATGGTATTATCAGAATTTTTTATTGAAACATTTCCACCGCTGGGGGTGGTCAGTCCAAGATCAATGGCCACCTTTAAGAGATTAATGATCTGCTTAGGCGACATTAAATCAGAATTATCCATTAATAGATATCAACAATGTTTTGTTTATTAAAGGGAGTTCTAATATAGGCTTCGTCTTCATGTCTTGGTGCCAGAACTACAGGTGCCGGAGTTAAATCTTCATACGATATGGTCCGTAATACATGGGCAATACAGTTTAAACGAGCCCTCTTTTTCTCATCGGCTTCAATGACCCACCACGGGGAAAAGCTGGTATCGGCAAATTCAAACATCTCATCCTTTGCCTTGGAATAATCTACCCATTTATCTCTTGAAAGAAGATCCATAGGGCTTAGCTTCCATCGTTTTGTTGGATCAGCTAATCGTTCCTGGAAACGCTTTTCCTGTTCTTGGTCACTTACTGAGAACCAGAATTTGATCAAGATAATACCACTTTTTATCAGCATCTCTTCAAAGATCGGGCAGCTACGCTTAAATTCATTATACTGTTCATCGGTACAGAACCCCATGACACGTTCAACTCCTGCACGATTATACCAGCTACGATCCATCAAAACCATTTCACCGGCAGAGGGAAGATGATTTATGTATCTCTGAAAATACCACTGGGTCTTCTCTTTTTCGGTTGGGACACCTAACGCAACAACCCTGCAATTTCTAGGGTTTAGACACTCTGTAAATCTTAAAATGGCACCACCTTTACCCGCTGCATCCCTTCCTTCGAATATTATAACAACCTTTAGTCCTTTTTCCTTAACCCAAGCTTGTAGTTTGACCAATTCCACCTGAAGTCGCTTAAGCTCCTCTTCGTAAAATTTCTTCTTGATTTTAGAACTATCTACTGATATATCACCTGAAGAGTTTTCTTCATTTGGGGATATGGTCTCATGCTCTACAGAGCTGTTCTGGTTCTCTTTTTTCTTCTTCTTCTTATCAGCCATTTTAATCCCTCCTGAAAGTTTATGTTGTTTATAAAAGAAAAATTACCTTCATCCAAAGATACATTAATGGCAATGAAAAGGCTCAAAAGCTTAGAATTTAAAGAAAAGTAAAGCGTTGATTGGTTCTAAATCCGACCTTACTCTTTAACCTAATGACTATTTGTAAAAATGAATATCCTTTCGATCTTCATTTATAAATAGAATAATAGGGTCAAAGGAGGGTCTCCAGCTGAATTCTAAATGAAATAAACATTTAAGCCTTCACTTTGCCAAACATTATGAGGTAAGGTGCTTTTTAACCTTAAATAATGGAAAATAGTTGATTGTAATCTTCCATTATTTGTCGAAGTAGTTTATTGTTAACATTAAAGTGGTGCCCTTCCAATTCTCTAATTGGGAGTACTTTTGGGGAAGTCCCTGTGATGAACGCAGCATCAAAAGGGTTTAAATTATTATACATTGCCGGGTGTTGAAGCACCTCGATACCTCTTTTTTCTGCGATTTCAAGTACCTTCTCACGGGTAATCCCGCTTAGAACCATTGAATCAGGGGCAGTTTGTAGTGCATCCTTAATGATAAAGAAGATGTTAGACCTGCTTCCTTCAGTGATTCTACCAGCTTTATCAACTAGAATGACCTCTGCAAGATTCTTAGCTTTCATGATAACATTAGCCGCATCACGCAGAGGGATATCTTTGACTTTAGCCTGAGGATCTGTTCTAAGGGCATAATAAAACATAGTGTTAACTCCCTTTTCATAATCTTCAGCTGAGGGGTAATGGTGCGGGATAAACCAGGCAAGCCATATATTCTTTTGTTGCTCTTCTGAACCGTAGTTAAAGAGTAGTTCAATATTGCCTTCATTGGTTTGATTGGCTTTGACCAATTCTTGTATTGCCAAAATGAATTGATCAAAAGAGATTGGGAGTGTCTTGCCGATTTTCTTAGCTGAATTAACGAATCGTAAGAAGTGTTCAGAGGCGAAAAGCGGTTTACCATTGATCACCCTTAAAACCTCATAGATGGTTTGTCCGGTTGAAAAAAAATCAGGATCGACTATATCGACCCTGGAGATTTCATTATTAATCCAAAGATACTCTTTGAAAGTATGAATCATATCCTGAGAATTAGAATGGTAGATCAGAATCAGAATCGTCGGGGGTAGTTGCAATTATTCCCGGTGAAGATAGGTTTTGGTCAGAATAACCTACCGCAGGATTATTTGATACACCAGGAGCTCCGGCACTAAGTCTTTCAATCTCTACTGCTCTGAGATCTGTATACCATCTTTCGTTGAATTCTCTTGATTCTGCGGTGAATTGGATCTTAACCTGATCACCTTCATTCAATTGCTTTAAGGCAGTAGTTTTATCACCCCATGCAACGAAGCAAACTTTTCGAGGGTATAGGTCACCTGTTTCAATTACAAAGTTCTGTTTTACCCATACACCATTTCTACCAGTACCGGTTGCTTCGGGAAGTGATTTTAGATATTTGCCTGTTATAATTAGATCCATGTTGGTTGGGATTATTTGTTAATTAATTGTAGAGTCTTAACTGTATTAATATTCAATCTTTGCTTCAATTGCCTGCCATTTTTGGAAAGGTTTTAACCCTTCCTGTTGCAAGATCTGAAAAGTAGGCAGTGCCCTATTGAATGGCGGAAGTGGAATCTGATTATAGATATATGAGTCATCAAACCCGGCTAAAGCAGCATCATCCCGTCCGGCTGCAAAATAGAGTGCCTTAGGACGTGCCCAATAAATTGCGCCGAGGCACATTGGGCAAGGCTCACAGCTAGAATAGATGGTACAATCATCTAACTGAAAATGGCCAAGCACCTTACAAGCCTCTCTAATAGCATTGACTTCAGCATGAGCCGTTGGATCGTTGGTTGATGTGACGCTATTTCCACATCGAGCTATAATCTCTCCATCTTTAACAACAACGGCACCAAATGGGCCACCAATACCTTTCTCTAAATTCTCGATCGCTACCGAGATAGCCTCCTGCATAAAATGAGCATCGAAATCGTGCATTGCGTTAATTGTTTTGCATATCAAAGTTACTCCAAATCTTCAAGTCTAACAACTTGCGATTGGTTTTTAGCTATTCCAATAATTATACAAAGGAATGTTATAAGCTTGGCTTCCAAGGGGTGACCTGATCCTCACTATCTATAGCCTTTTTTAATACCGTGAGGAATTCTCTGCGTGGAATAGTTTCTGCACCAAGACTTTTCAGATGCTCCGTAGCCTGTTGTGCATCTATAAATAGGAAATTATGTGTTTTGGCAAACTGAACTAAATGGTAGAATGCAAATTTCGATGCATTATCTCTTTTAAAAAACATTGATTCACCAAAAAAGGCTTTCCCGATACTTACTCCGTAAAGACCTCCAACCAGTTTTCCATTGTACCATGTCTCAAAGCTATGAGCATATCCTTTACTATGTAACTGGTTATATGCCCTGATTATCTCAGGTGTGATCCATGTCCCGTCTTGCCCCGGTCTTGATATCTTTGAACATGCAACAATTACATCTTTGAAAGCGGTATCAATTCTGATCTCGTAGATATTCTTGTTTAAAACATTTCTCATACTATGAGAAAGCTTGAAGTTTTCAGGAATAAGAATCATTCTTGGGTCGGGCGACCACCACAGAATAGGATCATCAGGGGTAAACCAAGGGAAGATACCATTTCTATATGCATCGAGTAGCGTCTTGACATTGAGTTGCCCGCCAATGGCAACCAAGCCCTCCTTTTCTGCTTGCGCTGAAAAGCTATAGCCTCTGTATTTATCTTCTAACGCTATAACAGGCATATCTTACTTATTTATCAGAATCTTATGATTGGTGAATCTCTTTTTGTCTTTAATTCGGAATATATAAATACCTGATGGAGCCTCAAGTGATACAGAATAATCTTTTACAGAATGCTGTACTGATTCTTTATGAATGAGTTTCCCTTCTGAATCTATTATAGTAATCTCCAATGGAAAGGCTTGATTTTCGCCGAATCTTATTGCAAAATTACCATTTGACGGGTTTGGATATAGTTCTGTTTGGCAATCGACGATCTCTTTTTCGCCAGTGTAGTTATCCATGAAGAATGTGTAATACCCCTCTGGTGCTGTCAAAGGCACTGTAATCTGGTAAAGGTTACTCCATGTACTGAGAAAGTAACTTATGGTATCATT
Organism: Sphingobacteriia bacterium; assembly: GCA_021286705.1. GTDB lineage: Bacteria > Bacteroidota > Bacteroidia > Bacteroidales > TTA-H9 > JAJTBW01. The sequence goes on along the minus strand of JAJTBW010000229.1, from coordinate 416 downwards.
GGGTGATAGATTTTCAAAGTAACCTATAAATGATGGACAACCGGGTAACAGACGCTTTCTGATAAAGGAGGTATCTGAAGGCTTTTTATAGTACATATACATGCTGTCAGCATAGATGTAACCAATAGGCCTTACTCTAAAATAAAAGGATTCAGCATAAGGAACAACTCCTCTGACTGGTTGATGAATTAATCGTCCGATTTGATTTGGAATGATGCAGGCGCTATAATTGTTGAGAAGGTTAAAGTCCTGGTTGATCAATTTGGACTCTACTTGTACTACTTCACATTGAGGAAGAAGCATCGCGATAATCTCTCTTGCCGTTTCATCACTATTTGTTCCGAATGAAGGTATTAAAACTGTTTTATTCCGAATGATGATATTAGTATAGCTTCTGAAAGGTTGAGAGGCTGCCG
>JAJTBW010000228.1 GCA_021286705.1 Sphingobacteriia bacterium | reverse complement strand
AAAAAGAGTACGGAGGAACACCCGAAGCAATAGAGATAGCCACCTGAGGCGGGGTGCCACCTGGCTGACAATAATGGCCACCTCCCGAGATAGCTCCTACGGCATGAAAGCCTCTGGGAGCAGAGATTGTATCATTAATCTCACAGGTTCCATCGGTGAACCAGGCTTTAATGATATGTTTCGCTCCGTCACACGGTATCTCCTCAATTTTATAATTAGCGATGCCATTAAAGGGAGGGGGAATGGAATCACGAAGACCTGTTGTTTCGTCCTCTACAATTAACCACCCGGTGGTAGGAGCATATTGTGAAGCAGTGACCCCCTGTATAGAGAAGGTTCCCTTTGTAGGATCGCAGGTAGTAGTATCCGCCACTATATAATTAAATCGGCAAGGCTCATTAATCACTAACGAACAATCAAGGGTTGCATGACCCGGAGTGGTTAGGTTATTTTGTTCAAGAAAAATGGTGTAGTATGGGTTCCAAGAGCCGATATAAGGGGTGATTATATACATATAGTAGTACTGTCCTGCTGTGACATTGATAATTTTATCATGAGGAACAACAGCATATGCAGTACAATACAGAATTTTATCTGAAGTTAAACCACAGGTACACACATTGTCTTGATTATTAAAACCACCCCAAATAATATACAATACAAAGGTCGAAATATTCCAATCTTTAGTAAAGTGAAGTGAAACTGGGCCAGAGGTTAATGCTTTAAAATAAACCCAGGTAAACTGATTAGTAACGGCAGGAAGACAGCCATAACTTGCACATGGCTCACAAGGGATACCTCCTCCAAGAACTCGGGGAATCGCAATCTTCTCTCCACAAAATGGCATCGCTTTATAACAAGAATCACTATTCGTCTGAGCGGACAATAATAGAAAAGAAGATAAAAAGAAAACTATAACTAAAAAACCCTTAATCATCTTATCAAAATAAAAATCGGATAGGAAGTAATTGCCTACTTCCTATCCAAAAATAAACTATTAAGGAATGAAGATTTTCACATCAGTTATATCATTAACTCCCCAGTTTCCCGAATATGTCGGACTGGTATAGAGAAGATCAGTACAAAGTCCACCAGAATAAGTGGACAGACCTCCTCTGAGCCAACCGCTAAGTGGAGCATTAAATGTAAAAGTATATTCCCATGTTCCATATTGGTAATCAGTATAATGAATCTCACCATTGCTAGCCATTACACCAACCCGATGGATACCATAATTCAAGCAATAAGAGTCTGATGCAGGAACAAGAGTCAATATTACTGTAAAAGTACCCTTCCCATCTTGGTTTTCAAATTGCTGATTGATTTTAGCTACCTCAGCATCAGTAAGGTCAGGGAATTGAAAAGCATTGCTGGTTGTTGGTACCAATGCCATGTTGTCATCTGATGAGGCTATGAGCTGGCTCTGCTCAACCATCTGGCCAAAGGAGGTAAAAAACACCCCACATAAAATTAAAACAAAAAATAGCTTTTTCATAAAAGATTAGATTCAAATAAATTACCACCAAATAAGTGGTCAAATAAACATTACTTAATACCCCGTTTTTAAACTCAAGATCCAGACATGATTGACAATACCTTTCGACAGAATAGACATAAGTCAACTAGTCATTGTCTAAGTCCCATTATAATAAGGAACGCAAGAACACTCCTAAGGTTAAGAAACGGTCACAATAATTCAGGTGTCAACTTGGGCCCTAAGTAAATCACCTGGTTCGGTCAGGTTATCTGATTGCTGATACTTTTTCTAGCAAACCAGAACGGTTACAAATAAACAAAACCTTTTTTAAAATGCCAAACAAAATCTGTAATTTTTTTATAAAAACAGACCCATTCAAAAGTTCTCCTTTTAGAAACAACAAATTTTAACGCATTATTAATTAGTTATCAACCCTCTGCCGTAATAAAATCCGTAATTGGATTTCGCCTATCTGAATACTTTTGAAATTACTCACCCGACAATTTATATCATTTCATTTTAATGGTATCTCCATTTCATTATTTCTGATAGAAATTATTATCACACCTGAATCTATCTGCTTTCTACAGCTCTTTTGTGCTAAATCGAAATCAGCTATCTTTACAGCTCTCCATACTTTCTTAACTCATCATGCCTATCTCACTTCAAACAACACCTTCGCAATGTATTGCAATCGGAGGCTGCAGCCGCTCCGGCAAAACCACTCTAGCCAATCTCCTTATTTCTTATAACATCAGCCAACAAATCAGACTCTTCCCACTCGATGAATATGTCTTTCCCGAAAAACAGATCCCCCTTATCCGTGATTATGTTGATTGGGAACACCCTCTGTCAACAAATTTCCCGAAACTTCATCACGATCTATCCCAATTTCTTGTAAATCCCGGTGCATTGGCCATCATAGAGGGGCTATTCCCCTTTTGGCAACCCGAGATCAGAGACCTGATCACTGATGCAATCTATCTACATATCTCTCGTGACGAATTTCTAAAAAGGAAAGAGAACGATCTGCGATGGGGTATCGTACCCCAATGGTATAAAGAACATATCTTCGAAAGCCATCTCAAATTCGGACTCCCTCCTGCAAATCTCAAACACACCTTTATTGATGCCAACGATTTTCAGATCATTTCATCGATACCAACTCTGCTCTTCCCCAACCTTTTTGCGTAACTTTGCCGCCCAATCTTTACTCCTTTTCATGATATGTCAGTAAAAGTCAGTAATATCACTAAAAACTACGGTAAACAACTCGCACTTGATCAAGTCTCAGTGGAGATACCTACCGGTGAAATAGTTGGTCTTCTAGGCCCAAACGGCGCTGGAAAATCAACCCTGATGAAAATTATAACCTGCTTCCTCCCTCCTACCTCCGGCACTGTCCTCGTTAACGACTTCGACATCAATGAAAACCCGGTGGAAGTAAGAAGACTCGTGGGCTATCTCCCCGAAAACAACCCTCTCTATACCGAGATGTATGTCAAAGAGTATCTAAAATTCACCGCAGGACTTCACAAATTGGATAATATTCCTGCAAAAGTCTCAAGAATGATAGAGCTCACAGGGCTTGGACCCGAGCAGCACAAGTTGATCGGACAACTCTCTAAGGGTTATAGGCAAAGAGTAGGTATCGCACAGGCTCTGATTCATGACCCCAGTGTGCTAATCCTCGATGAACCTACCAGCGGATTAGACCCTAACCAGCTTCTTGAAATCAGAAGCCTTATAAAAGAGGTTGGGGCAAAAAAAACAGTCCTTTTCTCGACCCATATTATGCAGGAGGTAGAAGCACTCTGCTCACGTGTGATCATCATCAATAAAGGGAAAGTAATAGCCAATGAGGCCACCGCAAACCTCAACAATCTGGTTAGAGATAAATCAATCTATCACGTAGAATTCAGCGCACCCGTAACAAAACAGGAGCTTCAAAAATTAGGCGGACTGCAAACTGCGAAACTCACCTCAGGGAACCTTTGGGAGATCACTTCAGCTACTGAAATAGACCTCAGACCCATCCTTTTCGATTTCGCCGTAAAGAACAAAGTTACCATTCTCTCCATGCAACGCGACCAACAAAGCGTGGAACAGATCTTCCAATGGCTAACTAAATAATCTTACTTTGAGCCCTTTGAGGCATGCTATTTTAAAGAGAATAATTACCTTTGCACTGCAAGTGGAAAGATTTGACTGATTGCAACCACACAAAAAAATGCTAAATACAGAGTGTTTTTCTGAGGCTTCTTTCAATTCGGTTCCCTTTGCGCAGATTTTGAAAAAACTCTAAACATTATAATCATGGGATACCTGTTTACCTCAGAATCAGTTTCTGAAGGCCATCCTGATAAAGTGGCCGATCAAATTTCCGATGCACTTCTTGATGAATTCCTAAGGCTTGATCCTAACTCACGCGTGGCATGTGAAACTCTGGTTACAACCGGGTTAGTAGTATGTGCTGGCGAGGTAAGGACTAATGGTTATGTTGAAGTACAAGAGGTTGTTCGTGACACCATCGCAAAGATAGGATACACCAAAGCTGAATATCGTTTCGATTCTCTTTCATGCGGAATTCTTAACTCAATACATGATCAATCTGGAGATATTAACCAAGGAGTTGACCGTGCCAATCCTGAAGATATGGGTGCAGGCGACCAAGGGCTGATGTTTGGTTATGCATGTACTGAGATGGAAAACCTGATGCCACTTCCTATTGAATTAGCTCACCGTTTAGTTCAGGTTTTAGCCGAGATCAGAAAGGAGGGGAAAGAGATGACCTATCTGCGACCCGACTCTAAATCGCAGGTTACTGTTGAATATAATGATGAAGGAAAGGCTCAACGCATTGACACTATTGTTGTTTCAACCCAACATGATGGTTTCTGGAACGGGAAAGAGGTAACCCCTGAACTGATTGCTCTGGATATTCAAAAGATCTTATTACCAAGAGTAATCAAGGACTTAAAAGAGGAGACAAGAAATCTCTTCAAGAACGATATCAAATTATTGGTTAATCCTACCGGCAAATTCGAAATAGGCGGTCCTCATGGAGATACTGGTCTTACAGGAAGAAAGATCATTGTAGACACATACGGAGGCAGAGCTGCTCACGGTGGAGGAGCTTTCAGCGGAAAAGATAGCTCTAAGGTAGACCGTTCAGCTGCATACGCTGCGCGTTATCTGGCTAAGAATCTAGTTGCTGCCGGTGTCTGCACAGAAGCACAAGTACAAGTGGCCTACGCAATTGGTGTTGCCCAGCCAGTTAACATCTATGTAAACACTTATGGCACAGCAAAAGCAAAGGACAATAATGGCAAAACCCTGAGCGATGCAGAGATTGGGGAGAAGGTACTAAGTCTGGTTGATCTTCGTCCCTATAGTATTATAAATCGTCTTGGCTTAAGATTCCCTGTCTTCGCTCCTACTGCAAGCTATGGCCATTTCGGAAGAACCCCTTATGAACAAGAGGTTGAGCTTTACTACGAACCTAAAGACCTTCCCAGCAGATTTATTGAAGAGCGCAAGAATCGTAAAGTCTACGCAGCAAAAGTGACCTTCTTTGCCTGGGAGAAAACGGATTTAGTTGAAGATCTCAAAAAGCTATTTGCGATATAATCTTTAGCAAGGACTATTCAAAGGGAAGACCAAAAGTCTTCCCTTTTTTGTATATATTTCTCAATATTAAAAATTCATTTCACCACTTGAGCTTTCCGCTTCCCCTGCCTTCGACTCCGCTCAGGTAGCGACCCGGTGGTTGAGCGCAGTCGAAACCCGGTGGTTGATCGCAGCCTTCCAAATTTCTCTTGCCAGCCCCAAATAATCACACTTCCAACCCTCTGATAT
>JAJTBW010000020.1 GCA_021286705.1 Sphingobacteriia bacterium | reverse complement strand
AGACATGAGCTGCTGGCTACTGGCCGCTGGCTAAATTCAAAATTCAAGAATTCAAGGCTTTGCAAGCACTAAACAGCTACTGACAACTGGCTACTGGCTGACAAATGCTATATCCAATGCGAATGATATAGGATCAATAGAAAGCAACACTATCAAGAAGTGCATTAAACGAAAATCCCCGGTAAGTCAATTGCTTACCGGGGATTAACTATGGTTAAGTATCTATTTTAACAGATATTACTTCACCTCTTCAAAGTCTGCATCTTCAACAGCACCATCTTTGCCGCCGTTGTTGCCCTGCTGACCACCAGCGTTAGGATCAGTTTGACCACCCTGTTGGTTGGTAGCATTATACATATCCTGACTTGCAGCCTGCCATGCTTGGTTTAAGGCCTCCATTGCAGCATCAATACCAGCAATATCCTGAGCCTTATGAGCACTCTTTAGTTGCTCTAATGCGCTCTCAATAGCACCCTTTTTATCAGCAGGTAGTTTATCACCATACTCTTTCAGTTGCTTTTCAGTCTGGAAGATCATGCTATCGGCTGAGTTCAGCTTATCAATTTGCTCTTTAGCTTTCTTGTCTGCATCAGCATTAGCTTCTGCTTCAGCCTTCATTCTCTTGATCTCTTCATCGGTCAAACCAGAAGAGGCCTCAATACGAATCTGCTGTGACTTGCCAGTTGCTTTATCCTTTGCACTAACATGTAGAATACCATTAGCATCGATATCAAAAGTTACCTCAATCTGAGGAACACCACGTGGTGCAGGGGGGATACCATCTAAGTGAAAGCGACCAAGACTCTTATTCTGGTTAGCCATAGGACGCTCACCTTGTAGGATATGGATTTCAACTGAAGGCTGGCTATCGCTTGCAGTAGAGAATGTTTCTGACTTGCGGGTAGGAATAGTAGTATTTGATTCTATCAGGCGAGTCATTACACCACCCAGTGTCTCGATACCTAATGACAAAGGAGTTACATCAAGAAGAAGTACATCCTTTACTTCACCTGTTAATACACCACCCTGAATTGCAGCACCAACAGCTACCACTTCGTCAGGATTTACACCCTTTGAAGGAGACTTACGGAAGAAATCTTCCACTACCTTTTGAATGATAGGTACACGAGTTGATCCACCAACCAGAATAACCTCATCAATATCTGAAGCCTGAAGGTTAGCATCTTGAAGTGCCTTACGACAGGGCTCAATAGTACGCTTAACCAAATCATCAATAAGCATTTCGAATTTTGCACGGGTCAATTTGCGAACCAAGTGTTTAGGTACGCCATCAACAGGCATGATGTAAGGAAGATTGATCTCTGTCTCATTTGAACTTGACAGCTCAATCTTAGCTTTTTCAGCAGCCTCTTTCAAACGTTGTAAGGCCATCGCATCACGGCGAAGATCAATGCCCTCATCATTCTTAAACTCATCAGCCAACCAGTTGATAACCGCTTGATCGAAGTCGTCACCACCTAAGTGGGTATCTCCATTTGTCGATTTCACCTCAAATACACCATCACCTAACTCAAGGATAGATACATCAAATGTACCTCCACCTAAGTCATAAACGGCGATCTTCATATCATGATGCTTCTTATCAAGGCCATAAGCCAAGGCAGCAGCTGTTGGTTCATTTATAATACGTCTAACCTTTAAACCAGCAATCTCACCAGCCTCTTTTGTAGCCTGACGCTGTGAATCGCTAAAATAAGCGGGAACAGTAATAACGGCTTCTGTCACCTCCTGTCCAAGATAATCCTCTGCGGTCTTCTTCATCTTTTGAAGAACCATGGCAGAGATCTCTTGAGGAGTAAATTGACGATCATCAATCACAACACGTGGAGTGTTATTATCACCTTTTACCACTTTATAAGGAACCCTTGATACTTCCGCATTAACGCGATCAAAGTTCTCTCCCATAAAACGTTTAATTGAATATACGGTTTTATGAGGATTGGTGATAGCTTGACGTTTTGCAGGATCACCTACCTTTCTCTCTCCATTTTCTGTAAATGCTACGATTGAAGGAGTTGTTCTTCTTCCTTCACTGTTGGGAATCACAACAGGCTCGTTACCTTCCATTACGGCAACACATGAGTTGGTGGTTCCTAAGTCGATTCCAATAATTTTACCCATTTCAGTAGATATTATGTCTGTTATTATATTTTATTCGCTGCATGAGGCTTCTCAATCATTATGCCAAAAGCCATTTCTTACCTCTTTAACTAATGCTCATTTAAACCCTCAAAAAAAAGAGCATCAATCAGTAACAGATTATCAATAACTTACCTTAATCCTAAAACACATCACATTAAGATACCATCTCAAGGAATCACTTAACTAAGTGACAAAAACATGACAAAACGGCATAATTCTTTCATCCACTTTCTCTCATTTCACGCCATTTTTTCAAGCAAATTGACACTGAGAATAGTGATACAAAAAAGGCGATTGCAAGCACTAGCCTTACAATCGCCTTTCATGCTAATAAGATTGTTTACTTAGGGCTTAATAAAGCTCCCATCTATGCTTTGGAAATAACTCTGAAGCTCATATTGCATTGTTGAGGAGATCTTGAATGTATAATTCAGAGACATCTCAGCTGAGAATATTCCATAACCATTATCAATATTGGTATACTCAACTTTATCCTCAACTAAGCCACCGGTATTGCTATTAACATCAAGGTAAGTACTTGCCTCTTCTCCTAGGACATAGAACATAACTGTCATACGATAGGGGATACGACGAACATCGCGGTTATAGGGAACAAGTGATTTAAGTGAAGCATAGTAACTAGACCCCACGACAGAAACACTCATCTGAGTGGTTGACTGAATAGTTTTATCACGTTTAAGTGTTGGGAAAGTATAATCTACATACTTAATCGTTGTATCAACCGTACCGGGAACATACTCTTTATAGAAGAAACGCATAGTTGTGCTATACCTCTTACCATTGTCCCCTGCAGTCCACTTCAAATTAAAGTTGACGTTAGATGCATTAGTCACACTCAATTGCGGATTAGCCGAGTTATAAACCGGAGATACCAGCTTTATCCCACTAACAAGAGGTGCTTCTGAGGAGATGATTTTACCACTCTTCTTATTGGTAATGATAACTTTAAAGGTAGCAGATGGGTTAAGCCATGTGGTATCCTTACCATTTATAGCATGATAGTTATATTTCACAGTCTTATAGACAATCACTTTAGGGAAGTCGGGATTATAGAAAGGCCCTACATTAACACTATCCCTATCAACCCACACGGGTTTAAGTTTGATTGTTCTGGTGAGAGCATTATTAACATACTCTTCCAATACGGCATTAATGACCGCAGTATCATAATGGATAGAGTCTACAATCTGAGCATACTCTAAAGCACTACCGCTACCAAGAAAGGCTTTATTTATGCGGACTTGCTGAACCGATTTCCCAGGATCGAGAACACCATAAACAATGGTTATATCTTTCCATTCAGCATTAAGATCAAAATCTGTTTTACATGAACTCAACAGAAAAGCCAGTCCGGCCACAAGAAGAAGAAGTCTGTTTCTCATAGACTAAAGCTTAAATTAATCGCTTATTTATTTTCAGTACAGGTTATCACAGGTATGGCACAAATGTAAACAATATCTGAAGAACAACCATGTATTAATCCGTCTAAATTGCATTGCTATAGAGTGATTAGAGGCAAAGTTAACAACAAGTTTGATTTTCACCCGTGTCATGAGTAATTTTGCATTACATATAATTAAGACCAATACTTAAGAAATTGGTTTAATAAATACAAAAACATGAGTATAGCAGTATCTGATCAGGAGCCAACCGGCGACAAGAGCAGTCCTAAAAAATATCCCCGTATCACAACCCATGTATTACACGAGATGAAGCTCCGCAAAGAGAAAATCTCTATGCTGACTGCATACGATTATAGTATGGCAGCCATTCTTGATGCAGCTGGAATAGATGTCATCTTAGTGGGTGATAGTGCCTCTAATGTCATGGCAGGGCACAAATCTACGCTCCCTATCACTCTTAACGAGATGATATATCATGCCTCATCTGTGGTCAGAGCGGTTGAAAGAGCTTTAGTTGTGGTTGACTTACCCTTTGGGACTTATCAAGGGAACTCAAAAGAGGCTCTACACTCAGCCATCCGTATCATGAAAGAGTCGGGTGCTAATGCAATCAAGATAGAAGGGGGAAAAGAGATTCAGGAGTCAATAGAGCGAATCTTATCTGCTGGCATCCCTGTAATGGGTCACTTAGGACTTACCCCTCAGAGTATCCATAAATTTGGAACATATACCGTCAGAGCACGTGAAGAGAAAGAGGCTCAGAAACTAATCGCTGATGCTCATCTCTTAGAAGAGTGTGGTTCATTTGCATTAGTACTTGAGAAAATACCAGCATCTTTAGCTGAACAGGTGAGCACCGGATTACAGATCCCAACCATTGGTATCGGAGCCGGCAACCATGTCGATGGACAAGTTTTAGTTTTACATGATATGCTAGGCATTACCCATGGTTTCTCCCCACGCTTCCTAAGACGCTACCACAACCTCTATGAAGAGATTAAAGGCTCTGTTCAATCGTATATTAATGATGTAAAAACAAAAAACTTTCCTAACGAAAGGGAATCATACTAATGATCAATACCTCACCGCTGACTGATCGGATACTTTACGAAGATAACCACCTGATCATAATCAATAAACTTCCCTCAGAAATCGTACAGGGAGACAAAACCGGCGATACCCCTCTTAGTGATAAAGTTGCTGCCTACATAGCAGAGAAATACAACAAACCCGGAAAAGCCTTTATTGGAGTGGTGCATCGTCTTGACCGCCCAGTCAGCGGAGCGGTTGTCTTTGCCAGAACTAGCAAAGGACTTACCCGCCTCAATGAGCAACTTCGAGAGCGGCAGTTTGATAAAACATATTGGGCTGTAGTAAAAAACAAACCACCCAAAGAGGAAGATCACCTTGTCTCTTGGATGGTACGTAACGAGAAACAGAATAAATCGTACTGCTACGATCATGAAAAACAGAATGCCCTAAAAGCCGAATTAGCATACAAACTACTTGCATCCAGTGATAGGTTTCACCTCGTCGAGGTTAAACTATTTACAGGTAGACATCACCAAATAAGAGCTCAACTTGCATCAATAGGCTGCCCCATAAAAGGCGACTTAAAGTATGGATTCCCAAGATCTAACGAAGGTGCATTTATTCATCTTCATGCTCGCTCCGTAACACTCATTCACCCTACCCTTAAAACTCCTGTTTCTGTTACGGCAGATCCCCCTTCCGACAGTCTCTGGGATTACTTCATGTCAACAATCATATAAAACAGAGTCTTACTAATACGGAAACAGGTATTTCCTGATCTCCTATTCTTTATTTCCATATATTGGCATTAGATTTCAATCTAATACTTGGTTTAGCGTGCTAACTCATTAACATTTGAGCTCATGAAGAAAGGATGGCTTATCTTTCTCTTTTTACTATTCTCGATACATTCATTTTCACAATTCTACATCAGTGGGACTGATCCATCTTCAATTAGATGGAGAATAATAAAATCAAAAGACTTTTCTTTGGTCTATCCCAGAGCAGACTCTCTTGTTGCTAAAGTGTTCTATAACTCTTTCAGCCGGTATGCTGATTCGATGCAGTTTGTAATGCCTGGTCCAAAACTCACCCTCCCCCTACTCCTTCACACCTCTTCCTCGATATCAAATGGAGTAACCTCATGGGCACCTCGAAGAATTGAACTCTTTTCCAGACCTCCTTTTGACACCTATGCACAACCATGGGCCGATCAACTTGCCGTACATGAATACAGACACGCCCTTCAAATGAATGCCCTAAAAGTTGGCCTCACAGGAACTTTGTCCTCTATATTTGGTGAGGTTGTACTCGGTGCGGTTGCAGGACTTCATTTACCAACATGGCTCCTTGAGGGAGATGCGGTCTACTCTGAAACGCTACTCTCAAAAGCAGGACGTGGTCGTGACCCACTTTTCATAAATGTATTTCGCGCTCAACTTCATAGACAGGATGATTGGACCTACAACAAAAGTGCCTTTGGTACATATAATAAAACTCAGGCAAATAGTTATGAATTCGGATACCAAATGGTTTTCTACACCAGAAACCTATCATCTCGAAATATCTGGCCTCAGGCTATTTCTCAATCAGGGGCTCAGGCATGGCGTCCAGCAGCTCTATCGTATGCTATAAAAAAGAAAACAGGCCTCCCATTATCTGCAATCTTTGAGAAAATGGCTGACTCACTAAAAGCTCTCCCTGTCGAAACCCCAACAGGCAGTAACATAACTCCAAAACTACGAAAAGAGAGTTCACTGCTCTATGTGAAATCGATTAATGCATCAATGTTCACCGCGATACAAAGAATTCCGGGAGAAAGAGATAGAATAATCATTTGGGATACTACCCAAAAAATCAAACGGACTATCTCTGTCGGAAGAGTTGATCCCTCATCACTTACAGCCAATAATGGGATCATTTATTGGACAGAGATTAGCCAATCAACCCGTTGGAGCCATCTTTCATGGTCTGAGCTTTGGTGCTATGACACTTATAAAAAAAGCAAAAAACGTTTAAGCAATAAGAGCTCATGGTATAACCCCTCTGTATCATCGGATGGCTCTCTGCTTGCTCTAGTTGAATGGGGGCAATCGAATAACTCTAAAATATTAGTTTTTAGCACATCAGACCCCAAAGCATTACGTAAAAGGAAAAAGCTACAGCCTTTACACACCATCCTCTTTCCGGCAGGGCAGATCGCAATGAAGCCAGTCTTCATGACTAACAGCTCTCTGATATGTATAGTCCTTGAAGGCAACTCAAAAGCTCTTTACGAAATAGACCTTTCAAATAGTCATATCACTCGGGTATCAGATAAAATCCAAACTCTTCTTGATGACCCATGTGCAATCTCCCAATCAGAATGTCTGGTAACAACTCAACTCAATGATGAAGCTATAATTGCAATATATAATAGAATAAGAAAACAGTTTATCCCTGTTGCAAGAGGGGCATTCGGTGCCGCAATGTCATCAATAACCAACTCAGGAGAGATCATTTTCAGCACCTACACACCCTACGGATGGCAGGCAAGAAAAGGCTCTAGTTCAGATACAATAATCTTTGCCAATAAGTCTAAACAGGTGAAATCCGATGTAAACACAACGCTTAATCGATTTTATCAGGAAGATTTCGGACAATTTGAGAAACCAAAGAATCATAGCGATAGTACTATAACCTCTAATTATTCCAAATTATCTCATCTCTTTAAATTCCACAGTTGGACACCAGCTTCAATCTCTGTAGATGATGAAGAGGTATATCCCGGGGTCTCCTTTTTCTCGCAAAATCTATTAGGAACCATGATCACAACCGCTGGATATGAGTATAAGGATAGTCCCGGGAAACACAAATTTTACACCAACATAAGTTACACAGGGCTCCTCCCTGTCCTGACGCTGGAAGTAAGTGATGAGATAGGAAAAACATCATATTACAATAAGTCAAATAGAAGAATCATTGGAGACTACAATGTTCTATCAACGTCGCTTAAGGCCTCAATACCTATGGTATTTGAAAACGGAAACCGGATTACCCGCTTTACCAGTAGCTTTGAGGCAGGGTTTGATCATGTAAATGTCTATTTCAATGACCCTGACGCTCCAGAAAAGCTAATAAATAATTATCCAACAATAGGATTTACCCTAAATCTGACGCGTATTACACGATTGTCAGCACTAGATCTGCAACCCCGACTAGGCTTTGGAATATACTCAGAGCTCAAGATCTGTCCCAAAAGTAAAATAGAACAGTATGCCAGTTTCGCAATACAACCAACGTTATGGGTGCCGGGCTTTACACGGCACTCGAGCTTGCGCCTTTCATTAGGCTTCGAAAGCCGTACACGTGAAGTGGATAATCCGTTCGGACTAATCCTTTCAATGCCCCGGGGAGTGGCCGATATCCCTTTTAGAATGGCAGGACATTTCTCGTCAACTTATAGATTTCCAATTGCCTACCCGAATGCGGGAAGCATGATGTTTCTATATATAAAACGTATACATGGTGCTCTCTTCTTTGATCAAAGTACCATTAGAATAAATGCGGAGGATTACCAAATTAGTAGCTATGGTACGGAACTTTGGTGTGATTATCATCTTTTCCGAATCCAAATTCCCTTTTCAACGGGAATTCGATATAGCTTTATAAATCCTGACAATACTGGTTTGGCAGAAATCATGTTTGCTGCTAACTTTGATGCTCTTTTCTTCCGACGATAACCTCTTATTTAAATCCATGAGAACAATAATACGATTTTTAGGCTCCGCAATAATTGTGATGCTATTATCCAGAATAATTCCGGGAGTTTCAATCTCAGGGTTCTGGAGTGCAATGATTCTAGTGTTTGTATTGGCATTATTAAATACCATTGTCAAACCAATCTTGATTCTCTTTACCATCCCGGTTACCTTTTTTACCTTGGGTCTCTTTCTTTTAGTTATCAACGCTGCAATCATCATGATGGCATCTAAGCTAGTTGATGGTTTTCTGGTTGATGGATTTTGGCCGGCACTGCTATTTTCACTTCTTAATGCAGCCGCCAATTCAGTGATTAATAAAATGACAGAGGGACCTCAAAGCACCAATGAATAAACAATTGATTGCTTAATTCACGCTTATAAGATCAATCTAAATAGACTCCACGAGATCAGATTAGAACAGGGTTCTAGAGATAACTCAGTGCATCAATCAGAACTAAGTGAAGTGCTTTAACACCAATAATAAACAGAAATGAAGAATCGAATAGTTGAAAATAGCGATGAGGTATTAGAAATCATCGCCAAATGTGAAGTTTGTTATGTCTCAATGATAGATATTGAAGGGATGCCTTATGTTGTTCCGTTAAATTTCGGCTATGAAAACGGCGTTCTTTATCTGCATGGAGCAAAGGAGGGGAAAAAAATAGAGGCTTTAAAGCACAATCCTAAGGTTTGTGTTGCATTCAGTACAGATCATTTACTCAGATATCAGCACGAACAGGTTGCCTGCTCATGGAGTATGAAATATCGTAGTGTCTTATTGTATGGGGAGGTTGAATTCATCAACGATGAACAAGAGCGTATTGAAGCCCTTAATGTCATGATGAGAAAGTACGCTAAGCGCGATTTCAAATTCAACATGCCTGCCGTTAGGGAGGTTCTTCCGTTTAAAGTGGTTGCAACCAAAATAGAAGGAAGAGCCTACGGATACTAATCTCTACACCCCCTACTTCCAACATCAGCCCAAACTTTCTGATAGTAATTCAGGCGGAGTTGAGTATTACAGAAAGCTCCGATCTCACGATCTAATTCACTTAGCTCTGGTGAACCACTGGTTTGCTGTTCTGGTGCATTGATACCAGTAGTAGGACTATCTTTTGCTGCTTTAATCATTTTACAGTAAATCTGTAAGCGTTTCTCAGCTAACTCTTCTATCTTCGTTTTACTCTCCTGATCTAAGGTCTCCTCCTTCTCAGTTGATATTTCAGCCCCACTCTTAGCTGTTGTCTCGGTCGCTTTCTGCACCGTTGAAGAACTCTTACAAGAGAAAACTACGCTTGATATTAAAACCACGATCAGGATCACAAATAACTTCCTCATTAGCTGAAATTTTTAGATTAAGGTAGAACTTAAGATAGAACTATAAATCAGGTGATTTCAAAAAAATGAGATCAACCCAATACAACAAATTTAGAAACAATTATACACAATCAAAAAAATAGACCCAGATTGCAATAATCATCCATAATTGAATGGTCATTGCAACCCGGGTCAATAAAAATATCCACTATTGTTCGATCCTCATCTCCTTTAAAAGATGACCGGCTCCTGCAAAACGATCAATGATAAATAGGGCATAACGAATATCTAAAGCTATATTCCGACAAACAGTAGGATCGTACATCAAATCACTCATGGTACCTTCCCAACATCTATCAAAATTAACTCCTATCAATCTGCCTTCACCATCCAATACAGGGCTACCTGAGTTGCCCCCGGTCGTGTGGTTGGTAGCAATAAAACAGGTTCTTAACTCACCTGTTTTATCGGCAAACTGACCATAGTCCTTATTCACCCAGAGCTGACGAAGCTTTGGATCAACAATATAGTCATAAGCACCGGCGTCCCCTTTTTCCATGATACCATCAAGAGTGGTGTAATACCTGTAATTCTTTGCATCAGCAGCAGTATAACCTTTAACATTGCCATAAGCCACACGAAGTGTAAAATTGGCATCAGGATAGAAATTGCGATCAGACTGCATCTCCATCTGGCCAGCCATATAGATTCTCATAAGACTATCGTTGGCACGGTTAAATTTCCCCGTTACAGGTTGAAGCTCAGTGATGCTAAAGTCAACCATTGCCTTTGCAAACTGATAAAATGGATCTTTCTCTATTTTCTTTACCCTCTTCCGTTTATAATTATCAAGAAACTCATAAGTTTTCTCTTTATAAGGCATAAATGAAGAGTTAAACATCTCAAGAACAACATTACGACTCTCGCCATTCTCTTTAGCTACTAGATTACTTATATAAGCAGGAATTCGGATTGAACTTCCGGCAGCGACATAGCTATTCAACATCGAAACCAGAATATCTCTATCAACCGCAACCGAATAGTCTTTATAAAACTCATCAAGAGAGCTTTTCAACTTTAGTGCCTCACGTTTTACTGCCGCATCAGTACTATCCTTCTGATTGCTCATCTGTACAAGTGCTCTAAAACGAAGGGCTAACCGAATAACCTCAGCAGAAAGACCAGCCTCCTGGAAATAGGTCTCACTTCTCTTCCAATAATTATACGGATCATAGAGTGTTTTAAACCCCATTAGAACATCTTTATATTGTGACCCAGCCTGCGAGCTTGCCCATTCATTAAATCGAGCTTCAAAGGCCTCTTTCTTTGCTACACCACCCATACGATTTATGCCCTTGCTCTCGCCAATCCACTTCTTCCAGCCATTGGCTACCCCGGCATTCTTAGCAGCGTATTGAATGCGTATAGTATCATTTACTGCAGCATATCTATTCATTATATCAAGACGCTTATCGCGGAGACTAATTCTGATCGGATTAACCTCATCAACCTGCATACGAATGGCCTGTAATGGAAGATACTCTTCCGTACGGCCAGGATAACCATAAACCATTGTAAAATCACCCTCATTCACCCCCTTTAAACTAATCGTATAGAATCGTTCCGGCTTATACGGTACATTATCTTTAGAATAGACAGCCGGCTTATTATCCTTATCAGCGTAAATCCTAAAAAGGGAGAAATCGCCAGTATGTCTTGGCCACATCCAGTTATCGGTATCACCTCCAAACTTACCAATACTTGAAGGAGGGGCACCAACAAGACGAACATCTTTAAAATCCTGATAAAGAATAGCAAACCACTGATTACCGTAGTAGTATTTCTCAACAACAGCCTCTAGGCCACTCTGTTTGTGTAAAGAATCGGTAATCATTTTAATTTGTTTCCTTATTAAGGCATCTCTCTCCTTCTGATTCATTGATGGCTTTACATCTTTCAAAACTAAAGAGGTAACATCTTCCATTGATTTCATAAAAGAGACAGTCAGTCCGGGATTAGGAAGCTCCTCTTCTCTACTCATAGCCCAAAAGCCATCAGAAAGATAATCATGATCAACACTTGAATGAGCTTGTATTTCACCATAACCACAATGGTGATTGGTTATTAAAAGCCCTTCGCCTGAAATCAGTTCACCGGTACAACCGCCCCCAAAAATCATTACGGCATCTTTCAGGCTACTTTTATTTATACTGTAAATATCTTCAGCGGTGATTTTCATGCCGGCCTCCTGCATCTTCTTTTCGTTGATCTTTTGCAAAAGGATAGGCAACCACATACCCTCATCAGCAAACAAGGAGGGAATAAATATGCTCAGAATAATAGTTAATGTAAACAGTCTTCTCATCGATTCTTTATGTTTATTAATACAAAAACCGGAAAAAGGATCCCTTTCTGCGGCTCCAATTTTTCCATGTTAAAAATAAGAGGAAATCTTAAGATTTTAAGGGTTTCTATCGAATAACCATTCAAACCAGATTTTTATCATCTATTAAACAGCCAATCATATCACCAATAAACAATCCAGAAAGGTTCACTCAAGCTTAGGCTCAATTCATCAGATGACAAACGTGAATTTGAGATTTCGATACAAAATTGTCTATCATTACTACTGCTATACACACGGCCATACTAATTCCCTTGACAAGTTGATCATTCATAATCGATCAACAAACCAGATGAGATAAAAAAAACGACAATGTATTCTTTTCAAGATAGAGTACATTGTCGGAATAAGAATAAAAAGCCTTTAAGTTTACAAAAGCTTCTCAATAATATCGTCGGTTCTAAGGTTTTCTGCCTCTGCCTTAAAATTACGAACCAGTCTATGACGAAGAACGGGTTTTGCAATTGCCTTGACATCGGCAATATCAGGAGAGTATTTACCATTTAAAGCGGCATGGCATTTAGCCCCTAAAATTAAACTTTGTGATGCGCGTGGACCAGCCCCCCAAGCAAGAAACTCCTTTGCTAGAGAATGAGCATCGGAACTACCGGGACGGGTGCGGGTGGTTAACCTGACAGCATACTCAAAAACGGGATCAGGTACAGGAATCTTTCTAATCAGGTTCTGGAAGAAAATGATCTCCTCTTTTGAAAGTACTACATTAGGCTTTACGAACTTTTCAGTTGTAGTATTTTTTACCACTTTAAGTTCCTCCTCAAACGAGGGATAATCAAGCCAGATATTCATCATAAAGCGGTCGAGCTGAGCTTCAGGCAACGGATAGGTTCCCTCCTGTTCAATAGGGTTTTGAGTGGCCAAAACAAAGAACGGCTCATCGAGCGGATAACGTTGACCTGCGACTGTCACCGCATGCTCTTGCATAGCTTCAAGGAGGGCCGCCTGAGTTTTAGGCGGTGTCCTGTTTATTTCATCTGCAAGAATGATATTAGAGAATACTGGTCCCTGAATAAACCTGAACTTTCTATTCTCATCCAGGATTTCAGTACCCAGAATATCACTTGGCATCAAGTCAGGAGTAAACTGTATTCGGTTATACTTCAGACCAAGAACCTGTGATACTGTATTAACCAACAAAGTTTTAGCTAAACCAGGCACTCCAACCAACAGACCATGGCCTTGTGAGAAGATAGCTATAAGTACATCCCTAACCGTTTCTTGTTGTCCGATAACTACTTTCCCAATCTCCGCTTTGAGGTCGGTATATTTACGAGCCAGATCGTCTACTGCAGCAGGATCTGAAGTATATTTCACACTCATTATCTCTATTTAAAAGTAAATGAAAAAGGTTAGTTTTGAGAAAACTTGACCCACTCTTGCTGGTAATTACACTCTTTATATTCAGGTGAGATCCGGATATACGTCTCAGCAAGTTTTCTGCCAACCCAGGCTTTAAGAGCTTCCCCTTTCTTTTTATCGAGAGCCCAGTTTTGTAGTCTGTCATAATCATCTTTAATATTGGCTCTGTGGGGTTTAGTTCTATCTTTAAGGAATAGGATTCTATATGCATCTTTATCGTCGTCTGATTTAAAGACCATTGGTTTTGAGAACTGACCGGGCTCCAGTTTATCGACGGCATAAAGAACTTTAGGGTCTAGTTGATCAGGATCCCAGCGATTGTTTTGTGATTGAGGATTAATCATTAAACCTCCATTGATTTTATTGGGGTCATCAGAGATCTTTTGTACTGCCTCATCAAAGGTCAAGGATCCTTTTTGAAGAAGAGCATAAACACTGTCTAACTCTTTCGAAGCTTTAGCAAGTTCAAAAGGTGAAACCTTAGGCATTAAAAGAATATGACGAGTATTAATAAAATCGCCACGTCTCTCAATAAGTTGAATAATATGGTAACCAGCCTTCGACTTAACGATATCACTGATTTCGCCCGGTTTCAGCTTGAAGGCAGCAGCTTCATACTCCGGATAGAGTTCACCCCTTCCAAAGAGACCAACTTCACCACCTTTTGCTGCACTACCAGGATCTTCACTATATAGAACTGCAAGTGTTGAGAAACTCTCACCGTTCATAATTCTTTTACGCAGCGTTCTAAGTTTCTCTTTTACTTCAATCTCCTCAGCAAGGCCAACCTTAGGCTTACGTATAATTTGACCTATAACATATTCAGTGTTAACCAGAGGAATACTATCTTGTGGGAGCTCATTGAAAAAGTTTCTTACCTCTGAAGGAGTAATTTTAATGTCTTTAGTGATTTTTTGTTGAGTCATCTCAACCTTCATTTGGTCACTAATAACCGTTCTTAGCTCCTCTTTAATCTCATGAAGAGGTTTTTTAAAATACTCTTCCAGTTTTTCCTTTGACCCTATCTGTTGGATATAATAACGAATACGGCGATCGAGCTCACTATCGACCTGTTTATCGGTAACTTCAACACTATCAAGTTCTGCCTGATTGAGTAATAATTTACTAAAAAGGGCACTCTCCATAATATGGCATTTCATCTCCTTAGCAGAACCTCTGATACCACCTTGAGCCCGATATTGAAGGTACTGATTCTCGATATCAGAAAGCAACACAGGTTTGCTGCCGACAACAGCTACCACCTCATCAATAACAGTGCCCGTTTGAGCCTGACTGCTTAGCGAAACAAACACCATAACCAATGTGGATAAACCTGCAAACAATAATCCCGATATCCTCTTCATGCCTTTATGCATTTTATTAGTGTATATAAACTTCAAAATCATTATTCTTTTGTGCCTTATCGATCAAAGATTTTTGCATCTCTTTAAGCAAAGAGGCTTTACGCTCATTTAAAAGTATTGCTCGGATTGCATCACGTTCAAAGCTCAACGGAGAGACACCATCTTTTAGCATATAACCGTAAAACCGCACAAGATAAACAAAAGGCTTGTCATTTACCTCAACAAGTCTGTTATTTCTCAGATAAGCCTCTTCGTTATAGTTTTGAATCGGAAATTTGGTCATAAGTGTACTTAAGGTTGACCACCTGTCATAACTCAACAAATAGTCAACAGATCTATTCAGACAGAAACGTTCTATTCTATCGACCGAGGAAACCGAGTCAGGTTTAAGTAAGGTTCGGGCAGTTCTAAGTGCTGCAGTAGAATCTGCCTGTATTTTAATGGCTATTACCTTAACTATATTCTCCCTTAACTGAAAGTTAGCCTGATTAGAGTCATAATAATCACTGATCTGTTTATCAGTAATTATAGTATCCAATTTCTGGTTAACCAAAGCAGATTCATAAGCATAGAGAAGTAGCGAGTTACGATAATCATCAAGTTGTTTTGAAAAATCCTTCTGTTCGCTGCTTAAGTTCTCTTCTGCTTGCTTTATCAATAACTGATTCGCAATCCAGTTGTTAATAAATGTTCTGACTAACTCCAAACTATCTCTTAAAGGGGTTCCATCGGGAACCAGAGACTCCAGGTCAGATTTATAAAGATACTTATCATAAACCCGGGCTACAACGTCTTCATCATTGCTAAATTGTCGTTTAATATACTGACAAGAAGCAAGAGAGATCAACAATAGAGCTGATACAATAACGAATAAATGATAGCTGACCTTATGTTGTTGCATGTATAAAAAAAAGGGAGTCCGGAAGAGACAAACGCATCCGGACACCCTTTTGGTATTTACTGGATCGATTTTAAAACTTCCTCATTAACTGAAACAGGATAACGCTGTTTCAATGAGTCAACCCATAATTTCTCAAGATAGTTCTGATAGTCGGCAGTGACAAGACCCTTTACCTCTTCTAAAGGCTTAGGTTCAGGAGCAACCATCCTGTCATTTTTAATAATCTCGACGGTATAGGTTTCATCACTCTCCTTTACAATTTTTTGAGTGAAGGCACCCGCACTTTTTGCGAGATCAAAAATCAGAGTATCCTCACCTGGTACATACTTGTCGGTTACTGTGATTACTACCAGTTCTTCATCTTTTTCTAGCTGTTTTTTAAGATCATTAACAGCAACTGCTTTATCAATGAACTGTTTAACACAACGATCAAGAATTTTCTTAGCCTTCTTTTCTCCATCAATATTCTTCACTATTAACGAAGTGGCTTCTACTCTTTCAGGATAGAGGTAGTTGTTTTTTACAGTTTGATAAAACTCCTTTAGACCAGTTGTATCCTTAACAGCTTTTGACCAAACAAGCTTGTCAGTTCTGTCAAACAGAAGGATTCCATCATGATACTCTTTTACGAGAGCAGCAAAATCAGGGTATTTAGCTTCAAGATTATTATCTTCATAAGTAAAGAGTTTATCATCAGCAAAAGAGGCAAACTGTTTTGTAACATAGACCTCAATTGGTTCGGGGGCGCCTTTACGTTGAGTAGAAACTAGGTAATCAATAAAGTTTTGTTGAGTGTATTTCTGATCAGCAAAACTAAAGAGAACCTTATCCATTTTCTCGGCAACCGGCTTCCAAGTTCCTCTGAAGATACTATCAGTGACCAATGCTGTAACTGCGGGCAAAGCCTTTAGGTTCTCCGAATAAGCATATTCAACCTTCAATCTTGCGATGACTGATTCCTTACTTTGATTGCCACGAGTGTCACGATTAACTTTCTGACGAATATCTGCTTGCACGGTCTCAAAAGCAGGAATACCTGGTTTCTCAATCAGTTTAATTACGTGCCAACCATAGGGGGTAAGAACAGGAGGAGCCACCTCACCCGGTTTTAAATTATATAGAACAGAGACAAATTCAGGAACTAAACGATTACAGGTAAATGGAGGTAAAACACCCCCTTTTGTCGAGGTTCCTTTATCTTTTGACACCAATAATGCTAGTGTATCAAAAGAAGCACCCTTTTTAAGCAGCTGATAGACACTGTCAGCTGTTGCAGCAGCTTTCAAGGAGTCACTCTTCACACTTTTATTATTAAGGGGAAAGAAAATATGAGCAGCGACCACCTTACCCAGAGCATTTTTGCGATCAGTTACCTTGATAATGTGGTAACCAAAGCTGGTTCTAATAGGCTTTGAAAATTTACCAATGTCTGTTTTATAAGCAGCTGTCTCAAAAGGGTAAACCATATTAAAGACAGAAAAATATCCTAAATCGCCACGATTAGCTTTAATAGGAGCCTGTCTGTCGGAGCCCTCAATTCCCTTAGCTGAAGGGTCTTCACTATACTCATAAGCCGTTTTAGCGAAATCGGAACCCTTCAATAACTTAGCATAGATATCATTAATCTTTTTCCAAGCGATTAAAGTATCTTTTGGTAGAGCATTTTCCGGGCATCTTACAAGAATATGGCTTGCTCTGACATCTGATTTCATTCTGTCATAACCCTCCTTAATCAATGCCTCAACAACAGATTCATCAGTAAAGTAGGGTTGAGCCAGCTGCTTACGATATCCGGCCAATTCATGTTTAAAAGCCTTTGAAGTATCTAAACCAGCATCTACAGCATCTCTTACCTTTAGTCTAAAGTTGATATACAACTGTAAATACTCTGAGATAGACTTTTTATCAAGGGCCTCTCCTTGATTATTGTTCTTTTTATAAATCTGCATGAACTCGCCAACGGTAGTCTTTTCTCCGGCAACATCAAGCAGAACCTGTCCCTGATTTTGGCTCATTGCAAATGAGGCCATTATTGAGAGGGACATTAAAAAGATACTCTTCCTTACAAAGTTCATAGTTTTGTTTTTAAGATGGGGTTAAATTAACAACAGGTTATCGTGTATAGTTTGGAGCCTCACGAGTTATTGTAATATCGTGAGGATGACTTTCAATGATACCAGCTTGGGTTATTCTTACAAAGCGGGCTTTCTTCAACGATTCAATACTTGATGAACCGGTATAACCCATGCCTGCACGTAATCCCCCTATTAACTGGTGGATTACTTCACTTAAAGAACCCTTATAGGCTACGCGGCCTACGATTCCTTCGGGAACAAGCTTCTTTATATCTTCCTCCATGTCCTGGAAGTAACGATCTTTGCTACCTTGCTGCATAGCCTCTACTGAACCCATGCCACGGTAGGCCTTATACTTCCTTCCTTCATATAGGATGGTTTCACCTGGAGATTCATCGACTCCGGCAAACAGCGAACCTGCCATGATGGTATCTGCACCACCAGCCAATGCCTTTACGATATCTCCTGTATAACGAATACCTCCATCAGCAATAACGGGAATTCCCGTGCCTTTTAAGGCCTCAGAAACTTCCATGACAGCCGTCAACTGTGGCATTCCAATACCAGCCACGACACGTGTTGTACAAATTGAGCCGGGGCCAATGCCAACCTTTACTGCATCTACTCCAATGGCAGCCAGATCTCGAGCTGCCTCTGCCGTGGCGATATTTCCAACAATAAGATCAACATTGGGAAAAGCTTTCTTTACCTGAGACGCCATTTCGATTACCCCACGACTATGTCCATGAGCTGTATCTATAATGACCGCATCAACTCCTTCAGAGATCAGGGCAGCGGCACGTTGTAAAGTGTCACTAGCTATTCCAACTGCTGCAGCAACCCTTAAACGACCCTTACTATCCTTACAGGCATTTGGAGCATCCTTTAAACGCATAAAGTCTTTGTAAGTAATAAGCCCAACAAGAACGCCAGAGTCATTTATTACAGGTAACTTCTCTATCTTATATTTTTGAAGCATCTCACCTGCTGTCTGCAAATCGGTAAGCTCACCAGTAGTAATGAGTTCACGAGTCATAACATCTGAGATGGGCTTCGCCATATTACGTTCAAACCTTAAGTCGCGATTGGTTACAATACCAACCAGATGTTTATTTTCATCTATGATAGGAATACCCCCAATCTTAAATTCGCGCATAATGGCGTAAGCATCGCCAACAACCGCATCCTGAGGAAGGGTTATAGGATCAAGGATAATCCCCGCTTCAGCACGTTTTACCTTTCGTACCTCGGCGGCTTGCGCCTCGATGGTCATGTTCTTATGTAATACACCAATACCTCCCTGACGGGCAATTGCAATCGCCAGATCAGATTCGGTAACCGTATCCATTGCAGCTGAAACAATTGGTATCCTTAAACCGATGTTTCTACTGAACTTTGTTGTTAAATCTACCTCTCTGGGCAGAACCTCTGAATATGCCGGTATAAGCAAAACATCATCGTAGGTTAGGGCTTCTCCTGCGACTTTATTAGTATTTATTGACATGACTATGACTTTGAGGTGCAAAGGTATGAAAAATGAGAAATCTATTAATTGTTTTCGGATCGTAATAAAACTACACTTCCTGATTGCTCCTCGATTCTTCCTTTATTGGTTGTCAATCGTATCACCCAAGCGTATACACCACCAGGAACATCCTCCCCATTAATTGTTCCATCCCATCCTACGTCCAGATCCTCTGTCTGCCAAATCAATTGACCAAATCTAGAATAGATAAACATAGTATAACTATGAGGTTTAACAGCCCACGCTTTAGGCTTAAACTGATCATTAAACCCTCCGCCCGGGCGGAAAGCATTTGGAACCCACATACGAAACTTCGGAATAATATGGAGGATAGAAGAGTATGCTGTATCAGTCAGCTCTATAGAGTCATACGGATGGCCAATAATCCTGATCCGATAATATAGATCCTGCTCTACAGAGAGAGTAGGCATATCGACATCATTATAAGTTTCACTTGAGACCGTTGAGAGCAACTGCCAACTACTATCACTTTTCCTCAAGACATCATACTGAATCACATCAAAACCGTCAGGCTTATTCCAGTCTATCTCGCCCAATGTTTGATTCACCAGATTCACTTTAACAGTCTCGAAATATTGCGACCATGTACCGGGGTTACCACAGCTATCCAGAGAGGCTACCCGATAAGAATAAATTCTTACTGCAGGCCGAGCTAAACTATCTGTCCAATAAAAGAGCTGCCTTCCCGGATCACTGATTACACCAGCAAGAACTTCAGGTTTCCCATCTGTAGAACGCCAAATCTGATAGCCTGTAATGTTAATAGTAGTATCAGCCTCTATAAACAATTGAGCTAATTGATTCTCTAAAACGCTGGCAGTTCTTATCAAGACATATTTCGGACGAACCGGTTTAACAATATAAACCGTACGTTGGTTGCTTGTCGAAGAGAAGCTTCCTTCAAAACCCAAAGCCCGAACCTTTATCGAATATAGTTTTCTATCATTTAATCCTTTAATCTTGCACTGCAACGAATCGGGTGGTACTGTATCGGCGATATACCACCCTGTACCACTTTCATTGAGTAAGATCTCATAACCTATCAGACTATCTGAAGAATTAGTATAGGCACTCCAACTTAAAGAGAGATTGTCCTCGCATTTAATATAATCAGGCTTCTCTAAAAAAATTGTGCTCAATTTCCGCGGTATCCCTAGGTCTCCGGAGGCATTACCGCACCAGTCTAAGGCAGACACCGCATAGGTCCAACTGCTCATCGAACTATTAGCCGTTGAATCAATATATCTTAAACTATCAGGACTATTCAATACAGAGAGAGTATCCCAAACTCCTGCCCTATAGGCTAGAACAATATAACCCCCAATATCAGGGGCTATGCTTTTCTCCCATCCGATTATGTTGATTCCATTGTCTTGAACACTCACACTATCCACAACAGGAGATACCGGATCAAAGAGATCAACAAGTGGCCCAGTCGATACCGTGTTACTCGTATCACCCGAGACACTCCATTTGATACTCATTTTTACCCCTTCAATACAATGATCGGCTGTCCACTCATAAGATAAAGAAGATGTACTGTCAATAAAAACGGCTGAGCCACCCGGATCAGTGACATACACCTGATAATACCCATTCCAGATATAACCAGGCCTGACTAAAGCCGAATTCCATGAGACCCCTATACGTGCATCATTAATTGAGACAGCATTTGAAATTATGGTACTAACTGTATCAGAGACTACTGTATCCAAAGAGGTATTTGGAACTACCATAAAGTACTTATGAACTGCATTGTCCGCTGCACCACCTATATGAGTGTACATCAATGAAGCTAAATCGATTCCCTTCGTTAACCTCTGAAATGACCCATTTCCAACAGCATGATAAACTATCACATTCCGGGTATCGACTAGCAACTTAATAATCTTCCACCTTAAAATCACATCCCCATTAGGAGCTACATCAGCGGCAGTAAATCCAGCCTTTGGAACCTCAATGGCCTTAACTGAATATATAAGGCTAATCATTAGAGTAAATAACAACAATCGTCGCATCATGCCTGACTTAACGGTATTTCAAGTTAGATATTTCTTTTCTTAGATTCATTTTATTACTCCAGCCACTTTATCTCAAAGTGTAGAGATAATCTGTATACTGAAATTGAACCATCAATTTCTATTCCATTTCCTTCAATAACATCAAATTTATCCTCCCCGATCGTAAATGAAGCGGAATAGAATCTGTATTCCAGAAAAAACAGTGCAACCTATAAGCATCGCTTGGAAGTGCCGGAAGTAGCATACTAACTTTCAGCGGACTACCATTTCTGTATTTATGAGACAACCTCTCAAGCTGGATACTCTGGTAATCTATAACAGAGTCGTTCCGGTCAGTTAACTCATAAACCAACCTTCCTCCCCAACCATTACCTGGTACTACCACTCTAACATTCCACCTTAATTCAAGTGCTTTGCCTCTCAAAGTGTCCACATAAAAATCATTAAAGTTGTAATACGCTCCTCTATCAGGCCCTTCAGATTCTAAGCAGTCCACCACAGCAATCGACCTCCTCTTTAAAAACACTTTCCTTCTCATTAAGCAATAACCGGTTACCGAAGTAGAATCCATCAACCGGTAATTACCCCTAAAATCTTTATAGAGCGATGGTTCAATTATAACGAAATCACAAGCTTGATTAGGAAACCCGTTTTTCTCAATGCGCGTAACACTCTTATCCCTAACAAAAGACTCCCATGCTAACGGGTAATCACGGCCTTTTGTACCACCAACTAAAGGAGGATATTCATCACCAGTCTTTGACCACTCAGAATAGATAGAATCAACAAAACTGCGTGGAAAATAGTTATCTTTATAAACAGAGGTAAATGACACATTCACCATCCAAAAAAGAGGAAGAACCATTGCAAATACTGGCGTTAAAATAATATCTGAACGATAAAATCTTTTAGTTACACCCTTTATCTCATTTACCAAAAAGAACATTACTATTACAACCATTGGGAATAGGTATATACCGGTACGATCCTCCGGCAGATTAACCTTAAGTAAAAGATTCATCAACGCAATTGCAGCAACATTTCCAGCAAATACGAGATAAACATAGTTTAACGGTTTAAGAAAGTTGTATTTAACAATATTCCTGAAGACAAAAACAGCTCCTACAAAAAGCGCAATAATGAATGCCAGTGCGATGGAAGTCCGCATCCAAATCATATCGGTTCCAGCCATCATCAACGAAAATGACTTAAAAGTAACGCTCCATAACTCTGTTTCTGGCCCATAATACAATAAATTCCGTTCCTTCAATGCCATACTATATGTACCGAAAAAAGAGAGCATGATTAAACCAGGTATAACCAAGAAGAGGTAAACTATCAACTTATCAACCCCATTACGTAAAAACCAAATAACCGATACCAATACCAATGTTATTATTGCCGAGTTTAACAGAGACATATTAGCAGCGGTTGCAGCAATAATGAGCCATAACGCTGCAAATGCACTTCGCTCTTGCGCCCCATTTATATATTTTAAAGCATACCATACCGAAAGCGTCAGAAATGAAATACTTAATCCATATCCTCTGGCTAAGGCAAAGAATTCAAGAAACCCCGGCATTAATACCATTACTGATACAAAACTATATCGTAATACCTCCCTTGAAAAAAAACGAGAAATCCCTATTGTTGCAATGGCATAGAACAAAAAAGAGAGCAACGAGGGAAGTCTCAGAACAAACTCACTCTTACCAAATAATTGATAAAAAAGAACTCCCAAAGCTGAGTTAAGCAAATGGTTATTGGCATCCCAATAAGAAAACCATGGAACCCACTCATTGAGTCTAATATAGATAAAGAAAGTGGCTGCCTCATCATAAACGAATGGGACATAAATAGATCTAAGGACGAGATAGGTAAAAACCAACACAACTAAGATCCCATAGTACCTTTTCTCAATTCTTGTCAAATCCATTTTTCCGGTTATTTCTACAAAGGTAAAGGTTTGCTCAGAATCTTTTCTTTCTGAAATGGCCTTTTATATATACCTTCGACGCTATAATCTGAATAAATCAGCCATAAAAGATTAACCTTTAAAATCATGATAGATCATTCTTATAAGATATTGAGAATTACCTTTCTTCTTCTCTTAGCCACCTGTCCACTAGAAAGTGTCTTCAGTCAAACCTATTCATCATTTGTCGACTCACTCGTCTCGCTTGTTCGGCAGGATTCCATGATGGTAAATCTTAAAACCTTTGAATCACTAGGAGTTAAATCCCCGGGATCAGCTGCTTTAACCAATACAGCCAATTGGATTGAAGCATACTATAGTAGTCTGGGTTATGAAATAATTCAAAGAGATAGCTTTAACTATAATGGAAAGCAACTTTGTAATCTTATAATAGAAAAAACAGGAACAGAGACCCCTGATAAATTTGTCTATTTAACCTCGCATTATGATACTAAAAACGGTCCGGGAGCAAATGACAATGGCTCTGGTACGATCATCTTAATGGAGATAGCTCGTATTCTCAAGGCTATTCCTACTAAAACCTCGATTAGATTTTGTCATTTCAGTGCTGAGGAAAATGGATTAATAGGATCATCACACTATGTTAATTCTATCGCGGTGCCACAAAGAACCGACATCAAGATTGTATTCAACATCGACGAGGTGGGAGGAATTAAGACAGAACCTAACCTTTTTATAACCTGCGAAAGAGATGAATCAGCGCCTACCAGCAACAACACGGTTAGTGCAGCTTATACCGATTCATTAATGACTATGACTGAACTTTATACCACATTACAGGCAAAAACCTATATGGCTTATGGCTCAGATTATGTACCATTTCAGGAAGCAGGTTATATCATTACCGGACTTTATGAATCGAATGAGTCTTCTTTCGTCCATACCGCCAATGATAAGATTATCAACATGGATACCAACTATCTGTTTAACGTTGGACAAGTTGTAATGTGTGCTACAGCTGAATGGGCTTCTGCATATGATATTAGCACCGGATTTAACCATATCAAGTATGACCCTTTCAAGTTGTGGCCTACAATCACCCATCACCTAATCACGATTAGTAATAATCTCCTTGAGCCATTCGAGGTTTCTCTATTCTCTACTTCTGGTGCTTTACTAAGTCAACATCATGCCACTGGTAAGCTAACCATCAACCTGAGCGGTTATTCAAAAGGAATGGTCCTAGTAAGAATAAAATCAGCCAATGGCGAATCTTTTATTAAGAAAGTTATTATAATCTAACGATACCCTAACATCTTTAATTTCTTAACATTGAATTTCATCACAATCTGCAAATAGCCAGATGCCAGATGCCAGATGCTAGATGCCAGATGCCAGATGCCAGATGCTAGATGCTAGATGCCAGATGCCAGATGCCAGATGTCGGTGCCAGATGCCAGATGCCAGATGCTAATCTTTGAATTCCTGAATGTAGCGATCAGTAGCCAGTATCCCTAAAAGACAACCTCTTATATAAAAAAAGGGCTCGACAAGTCGAACCCTTTCTTACTATATCAACAGATTACCTTATTTAGTATAATCCATCTCAGCCATTCTCTGATAACTTCTATAGCGCCATTTACTATTCTCCTCTGCAGCAGCGAACAGCTCAGTTGCCTCAGCTGGGAAAGCTTTCTTAAGAGCAGTGTAACGTACTTCACTATTCAGGAAGGCTTGGAATTTACTCCAATCTGGTTCTTTACTATCGAGAACAAATGGATTTTTTCCTTCCTCTTCTAACAATGGATTGTAACGATATAGGTGCCAGTATCCTGCTTCAACAGCTAAATTAGACTCCTCTTGTGAACGACCCATACCATTGCGTAAACCATGGTTAATACATGGTGAATAAGCAATGATTAGTGATGGTCCATTATATGCTTCAGCCTCACGCAATGCTTTGAAGAACTGTGATTGGTTAGCTCCCATTGCAACCTGTGCAACATAAACGTAACCGTAAGTCATTGCCATAGCACCAAGGTCTTTCTTTCTGATCTTCTTACCTGAAGCGGCAAATTTAGCAACTGCACCTACAGGAGTTGATTTAGAAGCCTGACCTCCGGTATTACTATAAACCTCAGTATCAAGAACCAAAACATTAACATTTTCGCCAGAAGCAAGAACATGATCTAATCCGCCGTAACCAATATCATATGCCCAGCCGTCGCCGCCGATTATCCATTGGCTCTTCTTGACAAGGTATTGTTTCAGTGAAATAATCTCATGTGCTAAAGCATCATTACTCTTTTCGAGTAATGGTAAAAGTGCCTCTGAAGCAGCTTTTGAAGCCTCGGTGCTCTCTTTTCCATCTAACCAAGCAGTAAATGCAGCTCTCAGCTCATCACTTAGCTGACCCTCTAATGCACCACGCATACGTAGAGCAATACGCTCACGCATCTTAGACACACCAGTAGCCAAACCAAAACCATACTCAGCATTGTCCTCAAACAGAGAATTCGCCCAAGCTGGTCCAAAACCACTCTTATGGTGTTCACTATATGGAGTGCTTGGAGCAGAACCACCATAAATAGACGAACATCCAGTAGCATTAGCAACCATCATCTGCTCGCCAAAGAGCTGTGTTATGGTTTTAATATATGGAGTTTCACCACAACCGGCACATGCACCAGAGAACTCAAAGAGAGGTTGTGCAAACTGACTATTCTTAACACTCTTGGTTTTATCGAAATATTGCTCTTTATAACCAACCTTGGTATCCATATACTCGAAACGCTCAACTTCTGCCATTTGCTCACCTAGTGGCTTCATCTCAAGAGCCTTGGTCTTAGCGGGACAAACATCAGCACAGTTACCACAACCAGTACAGTCAAGAACACTGACCTGAATACGGAAAGTAACCTCTTCAAGTCCCTTACCATTGGTTTTAATAGTGCGAGTGCCTTCCGGAGCATTCTTCAGATCTTCCTCATTTAGAAGGAAAGGACGGATAGCAGCGTGAGGACAAACATAAGCACATTGGTTACATTGAATACAGTTATCAGCCTGCCATTCTGGTACATTCACTGCAATACCACGTTTTTCATAGCGGGTTGTTCCACTGGGGAAAGTACCATCTTCACGGTTTAAGAAAGCACTAACAGGAAGATCATCACCAGTCTGAGCATTAATTGGATCAGCAACATTAGCAATGAATTCTGGTCTGAAACCACCATCACCAAGAACTACCTTAGCATCTAGTTTAGCCCATTCAGCAGGAACATTAACCTTCTGTACATCGCTTCCACGATCTACAGCGGCATTATTCATCTTAACGATAGCCTCACCCTTATTGCCATAAGACTTCTTGATGAATTTCTTCATCTCATCAACTGCTTTCTCGTAAGGAATAACTTCAGAAACCTTAAAGAATGCACTTTGCATGATGGTATTGGTACGGTTACCTAAACCAATCTCTTCGGCAATTGCAGTAGCATTGATAATGTAGAAGTTGATTTCATTTACTGCTAAATAATTCTTAATATGAGCAGGTAAACGACGTTTGGTCTCTTCTTCATCCCAAATAGAGTTCAGAAGGAAAATACCACCCTTCTTAAGACCTCTCAGCATATCATATTTTGTCAAATATGATGGAACATGACAAGCTACAAAATCAGGGTTTGTAACGAGATATGTAGAACGGATAGGGTTATCACCAAAACGAAGATGTGAAGCGGTGAAACCACCCGATTTCTTTGAATCATAAGAGAAGTAAGCCTGACAATATTTATCAGTAGTCTCACCAATGATCTTAATAGAGTTTTTGTTAGCACCAACAGTACCATCAGAACCTAAACCATAGAACTTAGCTTCATAAGTTCCTTTAGGAGCTAAACTAAATTCAGCCTTAAGAGGTAATGACTTGAATGTAACATCATCAACGATACCAACAGTGAACTGGTTCTTAGGCTCAGCCATTGCAAGGTTATCATAAACAGCAAAAATCTGTGAAGGAGTTACGTCCTTTGAGCTTAAGCCATAACGACCACCAACAATTAATGGTGCGTTTTCACGTCTTGAGAACATCTCGCATACATCTAGATAGAGGGGCTCACCATTGGCACCTGGCTCTTTTGTACGGTCAAGAACAGAGATTCTCTTAACAGTTTTAGGAAGAACGTTAAAGAAGTACTTCTCAGAGAAAGGACGATAGAGATGAACAATCACAAGACCAACCTTTTCTCCCTTGCTCAATTTATAATCGATAACCTCTCTGATGGTTTCTGTTGCTGAACCCATTGCAACAATGATATTCTCAGCATCAGGAGCACCATAGTAAACGAAAGGATGATATTCACGGCCAGTAAGCTCTGTGATCTTCTGCATATACTGATCAACCAAATCAGGAACAGCATCATAGAAGCGATTGCAAGCTTCGCGAGCCTGGAAGAAAACATCAGGATTTTGTGCGGTACCACGGGTAACAGGATGCTCCGGATTCAGGGCACCATCACGAAAAGCCTGAAGCGCATCTTGATCAATGAAGCCACTAAGATCCTCATTTGATAACATCTCAATCTTCTGAATCTCATGAGAAGATCTGAAACCATCGAAGAAGTGAAGGAATGGGATTCTTGATTTTATTGCAGTAAGATGAGCAACCGCAGCAATATCCATGATCTCCTGAACGCTACCTGAAGCCAAAAGGGCAAAACCAGTTTGACGAGTAGCCATTACATCTGAATGATCACCAAAAATTGATAGTGCGTGAGATGCAACAGTACGAGCACTTACATGAAACACACCGGGTAAAAGTTCGCCGGCCATTTTGTACATGTTAGGAATCATCAGCAACAAACCCTGTGAAGCTGTGAATGTAGCCGACAAAGCACCTGCTTGCAGAGAACCGTGCATGGCTCCTGCAGCACCTGCCTCTGACTGCATCTCTACAACATTCACTGTATCGCCGAAGATGTTCTTACGGCCATTTGCGGCCCACTCATCCACGTACTCGGCCATTGTCGACGACGGGGTAATAGGATAAATTGCGGCCACCTCGCTAAACATATAAGCGATATGGGAAGCAGCCATGTTACCGTCGCAGGTAATAAACTTTTTCTGTCTTTCCATGTGATTGATATTATAAGCTTATTTAAGCTAAAAAGCTCCGATTTAACAATCTGCAAAATTAAACATTTAATCCTATTTGATAACCAAATTACCCCCTTTAGTGTCCTGTTTACCCTAATTTAGAAAGAGTTTAAAACTCACAATAAAATTATTGCATATATAACAATCGTTTGCAAACATTTTTTAATAAGATTGGTTATAACTAAAAGATTTTCTTCACCCCCTCAAATTTTCAGCCGTATGAGTAATCTTAAAACTAACTACCTAGGCATCGAATTAAAGAACCCAATCATCGTTGGGGCTTGCGGATTAACCTCTGACGTTCAACACTTAAAAAAGATGGAAGAGGCTGGCGCAGCAGCTATTGTCTATAAATCTCTATTTGAAGAGCAGATTCAGCTAGAGAACCTTGAACTGGAACAAAGCCTTAACGCCTATGACGAACGTCATGCAGAGATGCTACGCCTCTTCCCTGGCCTTGATCATGCCGGTCCTGAAGAGTTTCTTCATGACCTTTCTAAAGCGGTAAAAAGCGTTTCTATTCCGGTTTTCGCTAGCCTTAACGCTGTTTACGATGAGACCTGGCCTGAATGGGCTGCTCGATTGGAGAAAACAGGAGTCGCAGGCCTTGAGTTAAATTTCTATCAAGCAGTCACCAGTTTTGAAGACACCGCTAAAGAGATTGTTGACAAACGAGTAGAGATTATCTCAGAGGTCAAAAAACACCTGAAAATTCCAGTAGTTGCTAAGTTAAGCCCCTACTATACAAACCCGCTCCATGTTGTTAAAAAGATGGATAGTGCTAACGCCGATGGTTTTGTGCTCTTTAATCGTCTCTTCCAACCTGATATCGACATCGAAAAGGTAGCCCACGTTTACCCATACAACTTCTCAAATCCCGATGACCACCGACTCTCTTTAAGATACATTGGACTGCTTCATGGAAATATAAAAGGCGACCTCTGTGCAGCTAATGGGATCTCTGATTACGCTGATGTCATCAGAATGATTCTTGCCGGTGCGAATACCACCCAAATAGTTTCGACACTCTACAAAAATGGAATCAGCTACATCTCAGATATCCTTACCGGGATAGAAGACTGGATGGTTAGGCACAACTATAAGTCAATTGATGAGTTCAGAGGCAAACTCTCACATAAGATGCTTAAAGACCCATTTGCCTACAAAAGAGCTCAATACGTTGACATTCTAATGAAATCAGACAAAATCCTTAAAGATTTTCCAGTCCTTTAGTCTACCATGAGATTATTATTGAGATAAATCATTCATTAACTATTAGTCTCTTAAATTCAAAGCGGATCTGTCAACACTGATAGATCCGCTTCACTTTTTAACAGCTCACTTCCAACTCAGATTTTCCAAATTCAGGCCTATACTAAAACAAAAAAACAAGGGAACCCATCAAGTAGGCCCCCTTGTTTCAGGTCAATTATAAGTCGATTAGATCGTCCATGTATCGCCACTATTAAGCAGGTCATCCATGCAATGGATCTTGCTTTTAGCACGAATCTCGGTGATCTGTTCTTCCATCAGGTCATCATAGGTAGGGCACTTAGCGGCGCGTATCACCCCTAAAGCTACTGGGAAATCAGGACCAGTCATTTTGGCCAGCATTAGATGGATGCCACTATCGTGTTGTGAAGGATCATGAATAAGGATATCCTCTTCAGTAATTCCATTCTCACCAATAGTAACGACCTCAATACTAGTTCCATTTAAACGTAACCCTTTATTTCTGTCTTTACCAAAGATCATACGTTCACCAGCTTGAAGTGTGATAAGTCTATCTTCACGAGTAGCTCTATCAGTCAGTTCATCATAAGCACCATCATTGAAGATGACACAATTTTGAAGAACCTCTACCACTGAAGTACCATCATGACGAGCAGCCTCAAACATGATCTCAGTCATTAACTTAGGATTAACATCTATAGCGCGGGCATAGAATGTTCCTTGTGCTCCCAACACCAATTCACCAGGATTAAATGGATGTTCAATTGTGCCATAAGGTGAAGTCTTAGTAACAGCACCTAACGGAGAAGTAGGAGAATACTGACCCTTGGTCAGACCATAAATCCTGTTATTTAACAGCAATAGGTTAACGTCAATATTTCTTCTGATGATATGGATAAAGTGATTGCCACCGATAGCCATTGAGTCACCATCGCCGGTTACAATCCAAACAGAGAGTTTAGGATTAGCAATTTTAACGCCAGATGCAATTGCTGTTGCGCGACCGTGAATGCCATGGAATCCATAAGTATTCACATAGTATGGGAAACGAGATGAACAACCAATTCCGGATACAAATACAAAGTTCTCCTTCTTGTAACCGATCTCAGGAAACACCTTCGAAACAGCAGCTAAGACAGCATGATCGCCACAACCCGGGCACCATTTTACCATCTGATCGCTAACAAAATCCTCGCGGCTTAACTTAACCGGAGATTTCTCGATAGTATTATTTATTTCTGTCATTGATTAGTCCTCCTGAAGTAATTGGTTAAACTTATCTGTCAGTTCTATTACAGTAAAGGGCTGACCCTGAACTTTATTAAATTCCTTAAAGGTAATTTCAGGGAAGTTAATACGTAAGTATTTAACAAACTGACCGGCATTCAACTCAGCTACGACCACTTTTTTATAAGCAGAAAGTACCTGACGGGTATTCTTAGGAAGCGGCATGATATATCTGAAGTGAGCATGTCCAACCTTTTTACCCTCCTTTTGAAGTTTCTCTACGGCTGATCTTACAAAGCCACGAGTTCCACCCCAGCTTACTACCAGAAGATCGCCTTCAGGTTCTCCGAATATCTCTTGCTCGGGTAATCTCTCAGCGATTCTCATAACCTTCTCATTTCTGAGATAGGTCATCTTCTCATGATTCTGGGCATCGGTAGATACTTGTCCGAAGACATCAGTCTTTTCGAGGCCACCAATTCTATGGCGTAAACCTTCTGTTCCAGGGATAGCCCATTGACGTGCGAGAGTGTTCTCATCGCGACGATATGGTTTGTAATCGCTGTTTGGAGCGGCAATAGGAGGCACGATTGCAGGCAGATCATCCATTTTTGGAATTTGGAACAATTCAGAACCAAATCCAATGTAACCATCAGTTAAAAGGATGGCAGGAGTCATATGCTCTAATGCAAAACGTGCGGTCTCAAAGGCAGCATAGAAACAATCAACAGGAGAAGAGGCGGCAATGATAAGCATAGGAGCCTCACCATTTCTACCGTAAAGAGCTTGCAACAGGTCTCCCTGTTCGCTCTTGGTTGGCATACCAGTTGAGGGGCCGGAACGCTGAACATTAACCACAACCAGAGGAAGCTCAGTAATAACAGCAAGTCCGAGTGCTTCACTCTTCAAAGAGAAGCCAGGGCCAGAAGTGGTGGTGATTCCTAGTGAGCCTGCGAAACAAGCTCCGATTGCAGAGGTAACACCAGCAATTTCATCCTCAGCCTGGAAAGTCTTAACACCTAAGTTCCTGTGTTTAGAGAGTTCCATAAGAATCTCTGTAGCAGGGGTGATAGGGTAAGAACCAAGGAAAAGTTGACGTCCTGATTTTTCAGAAGCAGCCATTAAGCCCCAGGCTGTAGCAGTGTTTCCGGTAATTGAACGATACTTTCCTTTTGGCATCTTAGCAGCCGGAACCTTTGAAACAGTTGATTTAATTGCTTCAACAGTTTCAGCATAATTGAATCCAGCGGCAAGGACTCTTTTATTAGCCTCAACCACTGTTGGATTCTTCTTAAACTTAACCTCCAGAAACTTATGAGTATAGGTCATCTCCTTCGAGAACATAAATAACAACATCCCGAGGGTAAACATATTTTTCGACTTATCAGCCGATTTGGCGTCAAGACCTAACTCTTTGACAGCTTCGCGGGTCAGCATCCTGATAGGAGCCTTAACCACGATATAATCAGACAACGATCCGTCCTCCAGCGGGTTGGCGGCATAACCGGCCTTTTCCATTGCCTTTTCCTCAAAAGAATCCACATCAGTAATGATGGTGGAGCCTTTCTTGGCAAAGCGAAGATTAGCTTTTAAGGAGGCGGGGTTCATGGCAATCAATACATCGCAAAGATCACCACTTGTATGAATTTTGGCACTACCAAAGTGAACCTGAAATCCTGATACGCCCGCAACTGTGTTATGCGGTGCTCGAATCTCGGCAGGAAAATCAGGGAAGGTTGCCAGGTCGTTGCCAGTATGAGCGGCAGTATCAGAAAATAGGGTACCGGTCAATTGCATTCCATCACCGGAGTCACCAGAAAATCTAATAACCACTTCATCCATTTCAACAACTTTGTTTTCAATTTCAGCCATTGGTTCGATGGGTTTAAAATAATTTGACAAAGGTAGAACATTTCCTTCTGAAAACGATTACGAAAACAATCCACTTTAAGTCAGATTTATTATTACCCATTAACTGATTTTAAGCAGTATTATTTAGACTTATTATAAATTTTGAATTTAATCGTTCATGACATCTGAAATGGTTATTTTTGCCTATTCATTTTAAACAGAAACCAAATCATTTCGAATCATGGCATATGTAATTACTGAAGATTGTGTTGCTTGCGGCACATGCATCGATGAATGTCCAGTTGAGGCTATCTCTGAAGGCGATATCTATAAGATTGACGCTGATGTTTGCACCGACTGTGGCTCATGCGCAGCTGTTTGTCCTACCGAAGCTATTCACCCAGCTGAATAATTTCAAGGCAACATATCCCAAAAGAGGGCGTCCTGTAACGGTCGCCCTCTTTTGCTTTTATATATAGCCTTATAGCCATAATTTCCAGTATAAAGACTCCCTGTTGACAATTTAACCGCCCCCCCCATCCAAATTTCACCTGCCTGCCCCAAATATCCATGCTTCCAAATCTCTGATATTCAACATCTCTAAAGCATCCCTCTTATATCCCTCTTATATCTCTCTTATGACTCTCTTATGTTCTCTTATGTTCTCTTATG
This sequence comes from Sphingobacteriia bacterium, assembly GCA_021286705.1. Taxonomy (GTDB): domain Bacteria; phylum Bacteroidota; class Bacteroidia; order Bacteroidales; family TTA-H9; genus JAJTBW01. The sequence continues at coordinate 587 of JAJTBW010000020.1, read as the reverse complement.
TCTCCTGCCAATTCACTTCAGCTTTGAACCCACTATTAATTTATTAATCAGAACAAACTGCTTCTTTAAATCATCAATAAATTTGGGTAAGTCGTTATTCCAATACTTTTCCTTCATTGCAACCATTGTTAACCCCTTTAAAGCGTCAAGATAAAGATTAACCAAATCATCAACTACTGCTTCGGTAAAATAACCCTCTTTGACGCCATAGAGCATAATGTCTTTAACTATTGAAAACTCTTTTCTGACTTCGACTGTTCTCCTCTCCCTATCCTCTCCCTATCCTCTCCCTATAAACTCATGTAAGATAGGAACTATATAGGTAGAGGATATAGAGGGGATATAGAGGGGATATAGAGGGGATGTTGTGGAGATGTTGAGATCATTTAAACCACGAAAGGCACGAAAGGCACGAAAACTGCTAGATGAAGAATTTCGTGTTTTTAGTGGTTTTCGTGGTTAAATGTAATCTGCGATTCAAAATTCAACGATGGGCTACTCGCTATTAGCTGCTGGCCAGATGCCAGATGCCAGATGCATGTAGATCATTTAAACCACGAAAGGCACGAAAGGCACGAAAACTGCTA
>JAJTBW010000227.1 GCA_021286705.1 Sphingobacteriia bacterium | reverse complement strand
AAAAAGTATTTTTAGAACAACCCTGTTTTTGTAATTTTGCCGGACAACAATGATTTTAAATCGTTATTATAGGCTGAGGGTCTGTAAGTCTGATACCATTTGTCGCCAAATTGATATGCTGCATTCGTATAGCCATATACATAAAGAGGCATATAAGGATACCAATCGTTTACAACATTTTGTTGACCAGTGGTACCATAACCTAAACGCAATTTAAGTTCATTGATCTCTTCAACACCCTTTAAGAAATTCTCTTCGTTTATTTTCCATGCAACTGCAAATGAGGGGAAGAGGCCCCAACGATTGTCCTTTGAGAACTTTGATGTTCCGTCATAACGAACCGTGGCTGTGAGTAAATACCTATCCAAAAACGTATAGTTAATTCTACCAAAGAATGATAATAAATAATTCTCTTTCTTATAACTGGTATTACTATTTTCATACCCAAAATAGGTAGTATCTAAATTCTTGCCATCCTCATAGAAATGCTGCCAAGAATGACCCACAGTAGCATCTACCTTACTATAAAAATCCTTAAGGTCTTTATTATAGTTAAGATAGAAATCCAACAATTCATTTTTCTTTGTTTGCTCATATCTGATATAGCTTCCTTCACCTTTACGGCTTACCCAAGCTGTCAAAGTATCAGAAATATTATGACCATCTGAATTAATATAGTCATATGCCACATTAAGTGTCGCCTTCAGTTCTGGCAAGAAATGAAATTTATAATCAATCTTGCCATTAGCAATGATTCTCTTAACATCAGAAACATTATCAGTCTGTTCAATCAAAGCAACTGGATTGCTTACACCAATTGAGTTAGGCATTCCATTTATATCTTCCCCGGAGTTCATCCACGTATAATAGCCGCCCCAACGAGTATTCCCATTCATAATAGGTTGTGTCGGATCATATGCTATAGCAGCACCAACAGCACCTTCATTACCAAAGTTCTGTTTAGCCCATTGAAATTTAAGCCCTGCATCAACTGTCAAATGATCATCTAGGAAAGATGGATTAAGATTCAAAGTCGCAGTTGTTCTTTTTAAATCAGTATTCTTTAAAATACCCTGATTATTTGTATAACCAACTGATGCTCTATATGGTAAGATTGAAACTTTACCTGTCATTGAAACATTGTGATCATGGCTAATGGCTGATCTATAGATTTCGTCTTGCCAATTAGTATTCTCTGTTCCAAGTTTAGTAAGTGTTTCCTGAGTAAAACCTGATAATCCATCTGCAACTGACTGTTTAACAAGCTCCCTGAATTCATCCCCATTAAGAACATCTACTTTCTTGGTAGGGGTTCCTATTGATAATGATCCATTGTATGATACACTCATCTTGCGAGACAATGCATCTCCTTTTGCCTTCTTGGTAGTTATCAAAATAACACCATTACTTGCTCTTGATCCATAAATTGCCAGTGCCGAAGCATCCTTAAGAATTGTGATAGACTCAATATCGTTAGGATTAATGAAAGACATCGGGTTTGATAAACCAGATACTCCGGTTGCATTATCGAGTGCAACTCCATCAACAATAAATAGAACTTCCTGACTAGCAGACAATGACGAAATACCACGAATTCGAATTTCAGGCTTAGCATCAGGAGCACCACTACCAGAGGTAATGGTTACACCAGCAGTCTTACCTTGAATCAACTGCTGAGCGTTAACAATAGCTCCTTTGTTAAAATCCTTTGAGTTGACGACACTAACAGAACCGGTAGCATCAGATTTCTTAACCTGACCGTAACCGATTACTACTACTTCGTCAAGTGCAGTCACTGATGGTGCAAGTGCAACATTAATAACTGCTTGATTGCCCACAGCTATCTCCTGTGGAGTGTAACCAATAAATGAAAAGACTAGCGTTGTACCTTTCTTTACTGACAGACTGTATTTTCCGTCAATATCTGAAGTAGTACCCATTGCTGTTCCTTTTATAGCAATGGAAACACCGGGAAGCGTTTTGCTGTCCTTAGCATCTGTTACTTTACCGCTGATTTTTATGTCTTGCGCATTTAGTTGAAGCGCAAACAAAAAACCAACTAAAAGAAACAGCCCCTTAAACATAGTGGATTGTTTCAGCATAACTGATTTAATTGAGGTTTGACAATCAGATGAATTTGGTTTAAACATCGTTTCTCTTGTAAGACATCCCGCTAGGCGGGTAAAGTGCGTAATCTTTATCGTTGTTGTTTTTTGCGAAATCCAATGTAGATTTCAGTTTCAAATCTAATTGAAAATTTGAACTCTTAACACTATTTTCTCACTGATTTCTAATATTTTCCATATTTTTTTTCTGCAAACGTTTGCGCAAACGTTTGCGGTTAATAATTTTTTTTTATGAGTTTCTGTTGCCTTTGCTAATTGCCGATATCTTTACGCCCGCTTTGTATCGAGCATATTTTACTATAAATATACAATACTGTGTATCCTTTGTTGAATAATCCCTCACTTTTTTTCACTGAGCAGTTAATAATCAGTAACTTTAATTTAACCTATAATCAAACTTACTTTCTTCTTTACACCTTCTCACTTAGAAATGGACTGTTCTTAGTTGTACTTACAGTCATCAATCCTCTGTTTCATTTTCTCTACGAATCTTCCTTTTCTAAATCTGCTCGTACTTAACCTATCAAAGTAACATACAACTCCATCATTTGGAAACCTTTGTGTTCAAAACAGCCGTTTCTTATTTTGAATCATTTTTTGTTTTAGTTGTCACGCTCCAAATCTCGAGCTCAATTTGCAATCCCACTAACCAAAATAGGCAAGTTCTGAGTCGTTCTTTTCTCTTTTTTTTAACCAACTTGTTGGTTTGCATTATAATTTATTGATATTTGTAATTACAATTATGAAGACCAACTGTCTCAATTTTAATCATGACAAACATACCCCAACCCAACCGAACTATTTGGATCATTGACGCAGGTTATCTCATCAAGGCTGCTCCTGGAAAATTCGATTACCTTTCACTTAAAAGAGAGCTCGAACAATTAAATGGTGAACCATTTCTTGATACCTATTACCTAAACTCTACATATAACCTGAGAACTGATCAACAAGACGCATTCATCACCTGGTTAAAAAGTGCTCCGCCTAAAGGACCTAAAATGCGTGTAATCCTATATGAGTTAAGAGAGGTTCATCTCAGATGTACCGGGTGCGGTGCTGAATATGATAAACAACTCCAAAAAGGAGTGGATGTTGGCTTGGCTACTCTTATGATTAAACTAGCTTACAAAAACCTTTGCGACAGGATTATTCTAAGTGCTGGAGATGGTGATTTCCAAGAGGCAATTGATTTTCTACAATCAGAGCTAAGAAAAGAGGTCTGGGTTACAGGTTTCGAAAACTCGCTCTCAGCTGATCTTCAAAGCTATGCCGACCGTGTTATCTGGCTTGAAGACCTATGGCCTGCCATCAAAAAAACCGGAAACGGAAACAGACCTGATGATATCTAAAGGTCTTTCTTTGATCTGAAAAACTCTTATGAATCCTTAATCCTTTTAAGTCTCGACTTTCTCGAGTTAGAATGAATTTTCATTCATCTTAACTTAAACAGTGGCGATCAATTATTGAGGCATTGGCTACTTATACTCCTCAACCTATCAAACTGAATGATTAGTTCTGTAAATAATTTCTCAAGACAATAATAACTTAATAAAGATCTCACTTAGAACAGATTGAAGTTTAACTCTGATTTGCTCAAAATTTATCTGTTCAAATAATACGCTTCAACTTAACAAAATATACTACCTTTGCATTCCGGTGTTGCACTTGCAACGTAAATATGTACAATGACAAACCGGACACAAGATAATTTTCGCAAAAGAAGCTTAAAGAACAACCTAGGTTGTTCTTTTTTTTTGCCCCTACCCTTCCTGTGTCACAATTCTGGTAAACGATGAACTCCTTTCAGAAGATGACCTTTGAACTCTCTGATGGATCGAAATGGCATGGATATTCCTTTGGCTATAACGGTTCTGCAAGCGGAGAAGCTGTATTTAACACTGCCATGAACGGCTATCCGGAAAGTCTGACTGACCCCTCCTATAAAGGTCAGATACTGGTTATCACCTTTCCTCTCGTCGGAAACTATGGTGTTCCGGAAGATAAAATAGTAGAAGGATTAAGCGCTTTCTATGAATCGGAACAAATCCATATCTCAGGACTTGTTGTAAGCCAATATTCATTCGATTATAGCCACTGGAATGCAAAAAAGAGCCTCTCTCAATGGTTAAAAGAGCATAAGATTCCTGCACTTTTCGGGGTTGATACCAGAGCCATCACCAGACATCTTCGCGAGGTAGGCGCAATGCCTGCTCGACTCTACCTTCCGGATAATCAACCAGAATTTCTTGACGTAAACAAGCTAAACCTTGTGGATCACGTTTCCTGCAAAAACCCAACTCTATATGGGAATGGGGCGAATCGGATTCTACTAATCGATACCGGAGTTAAACATAATATCTTAAGATGCCTCCTTCGTCGTGACACCACGGTCCTGCGTGTTCCATGGGATTATGACTTCTCCAATGAAGAGTATGACGCTATCTTCCTTAGTAATGGCCCTGGTGATCCAACTCAGTGTCAAGAGACTATCAACTCGATGAAAAGAGCTTTGAATGAATCAAAACCGATCTTTGGAATTTGCTTGGGATCACAGATTATGGCTTTAGCTGCCGGAGCAACTACCTATAAACTCAAATATGGCCATCGTGGGCACAACCAACCTGTTAGACTATACAACTCTGATAAATGTTATATCACCTCGCAAAACCATGGTTTTGCGGTTGATATGACCACACTTCCCAAAGGCTGGACTCCCTTATTTTATAATCTAAACGACAATAGTTGCGAAGGCATAAAACATGAATCACTGCCCTTCTTCTCCGTTCAATTTCACCCGGAGGCATCTGGTGGCCCATCAGATACCGAATTCCTCTTCGATGACTTCATCAATCTTGTAATCCAATCTAAAAATCAGTAATTCATGGAAAAAAATAAAATAAATAAGGTTCTTGTTCTAGGATCAGGTGCCCTTAAAATCGGAGAGGCCGGTGAGTTTGATTATTCAGGATCACAAGCATTAAAAGCTCTTAAGGAAGAAGGGGTCAAAACAGTACTTATCAATCCTAATATTGCAACCGTTCAGACATCTGAGGATATTGCCGATGAGGTATACTTCCTTCCTGTAACACCCTACTTCGTAGAGAAGATTATCGAAAAAGAAAAGCCAGAAGGCATCATGCTGGCTTTCGGCGGACAAACTGCGCTGAACTGCGGTGTTGAGTTATGGAAAAATCATGTTTTTGAAAAGTATAATACTCAAGTTTTAGGAACCCCGGTAGCGGCTATTATTGCTACCGAAGACCGCGAGATTTTTGCGGATAACC
>JAJTBW010000226.1 GCA_021286705.1 Sphingobacteriia bacterium | reverse complement strand
ATAAGAGGGATATAAGAGGGATGCTTTAGAGATGCTGAATATCAGATAATTGGAAACATGAATATTTGGGGCTGGCAGGAGAAATTTGGAAGGGAGGGGAACTCCCTTACCAACTGACGATTGCCATTCGAGTCTTTCCCCGTAAATCTGTCTTTAATTCAACCTTTGTAAATCCTAACCCATGATAGAGAGATACAACCTCCTCCCCTAACCCTTCGTTAATCTCAAGTGCTATCATTCCATCAGGTTTTAAATGAGTCTTTCCATAAAGACCTATAGATCTATAGAAAACTAGAGGATCATGATCTGAGACAAAGAGTGCTAAACCTGGTTCCCAATCGGTAACCCTTGACTCCATGAACACCTTTTCTGAATCTCTGACATAGGGAGGATTACTAATAATCAAGTCGAACTCTCCTTCTGGTAGAGTATCCGGATTTAAAACATCGCCCTCAATAATTTGAACTCTTGCTGAATGCTTCTCAGCATTCTTACGAGCATACCCTATAGCCAATTTATCAAATTCGACCGCCTTAACCATTAGATCTTTACGTTCCAGAGCAATGGTTACACCGATACAACCGCTGCCTGTGCACAAGTCTATTACACTACCTCCTTCAATGACCCTATGTAAAACCTGCTCAACCAACTCCTCTGTCTCTGGTCTTGGAATAAGAACACCCTTACCTACCTCAAATGGACGACCATAGAACCAGCCCTCACCAAGAACATACTGAACTGGCTCACCTTGCGAAATTCGTTTACAGAGAAAATGGACTTTCAATATCTCAGATTCACTTAAACGCCGTTGAATCTCGATAAGTGTCTTCGCCTTTGTTAGGCCAATAGATTTTTCGATAACCCAGTAAATAACTATAGAAGCCTCATCTTCGGAAAGAGCCGGTTGCATGAATTTCCTGTAGTAAACAATAATATCCTTTAACAGATTTGACGGTGATTGAATGGGCATAACTTTAACGAATTACAAAGGTTTCGATAGCCTCTTGATTGAGGCATCCAAGGTCTCTTTCATCTCTTGATTCGTGCCATCACGTTTCAACCGTTTGAGCAGAGGCAATGCCTCCCGAAAACCACCATTGGTCAAGAGCCTGATAGCATATTCTCTGACCGTAATATCGCTGCTTTTTAAGGCTGACATCAACAATTGAGATGACATAGGTGGTTGTGTAACCCTAATCCAGCTCAAAGCCTCAATCACCTCTTCAGGTGATCCTGACAACCTTCTTTTCTGCTCCCGATATTTCATGCAAAAAGAAGAATCAACCTCAGAATAATCTAACACCCCTGACTTCACTTTTTCATCCCAGATAGGTTGATCCATACCTAAGATAAACCGAACTATCCTATTCAAAATCCATTGCTGACCAGCTGTCTGCCATGGGTTTATCAGGCAACGATAATTCACCCCACCATTCATCTCCTCTTTTGATAGCACCGTGATGGAGGGTCTATTAGGTCTACTGGCTAATAGCAGAGGTTCTCCCTTAAGAGTATCATCTGACAAAAGGTAATTGGAGTAAAGCTGAGTAGAAGCTGCCTCCGGAATAACGCCTTGCAAAGTACCAACTGGTAAAATCACTCCTTTGGCCGAAGGTTGACATTCATTCAACTCTGGTTGAAGAAGAGCAAGTTCAAGGACCTTTCCTCCATCTGTGATGTATTTCAGTAATGCTTGGCCATTGATATCGGTTTTAGGATTAAAAAGGTCAGTAACCTTGCCCGCAACAATAACCAGATCTGCATTAGATTTTAAAATAGTGTCCGTTTGCTCAGAACTAACTACCGACACTTGAAGTCCGGCATCAGCTGTTAGCCACTCACGAATAGCATCGATTTCATAAGAAGCTTCCTTATTATCAATCAGAATCAGTTTACTGCCTTTCTGTTTCAAACCAACAGTCTTACTCGTTGATGTCAACTGCATAGTAAGCTTGAACATCCCGGTAATTGCGAGAAAAAAGCCTGCCAAGATCAAAAGAATAGTCAACCACTGTTTCATAAGGAATCTATTAAAACTGTTTTACGGAATGAAAGATAGACAACTTGACACCTGATAATTATCAACTATAGGTCAATATCGAAGTCTGCCAAGATTAGTAGAAGTGTGTTTTAACCATGGGGTGCCACTTCAAAATATATGAATCATCACTACCACCCAGACAGAAAGATTCAAAGAGACAGTGATGATGTTCTTTTAAATCTACTGTAATTGTTAAACTGCAGGGTTCTTTACTGCAACTACCAGAACGGCAAAGAGGAGTTTCTAAACAACAACTCCGCCCCAGCATATAAAAGACATCATTCATACGAAGAATATCAATACCTGCTAACGATGCAATCTTTTTCATTGCTTCAATACAAACCCCTCTAACCTCCTCATCTGATTCCATTTCAACTCTGGAGATTAAGATTGACGTAAGATCCTGATCGGTTGCAACGATACCGGTTCTGAGTAAGACACGCTGCATATGATAATCCATCACAGGAATGATATTCTCGATATCAAGAACACTATAGATACCGGTATCGGACAATAGCTTTAGGAAAAAGGAACTTTTCTTCCTGTGATTATCACGAAAAGCCTCTAAGGTTTGAAGTAATTCATAGAATCCATGGCCATTATTAAACAAAAGATGATTTGTTGCAGACAAAAAGGCAAGAATGCTTCCACCAAAATCATTAGATATTACGGTTGCGGCCTGCAGCATCAATCCGGCTCTCTCCTCAATTCTATCGAGTGTACTATTGGTTTTAGAGCCATCAGGAGAAAACCAAGGCAGTAGAGCTTGAGATAGATTATCTAGACCAAGAGTAGTTATATAACCGGATGAGAGCAATTCCGGATAGGCTAAGGCCATTCTAAGGAATCCATCCTCAAGGTAGTCCCAACCATAAAGATTTCTTGAAGAGTCTTGTAGGGCGTATGTCTGATGGCATATCGCCACGGCATAGAAGAGCATCGAGGCCTTCAGCTCATCATCTTGAATACGAGAAAGAAAAGGTCTTGAAAGGAATTCGTCTTTAAAGGTCAATGTCGAAATTGATACAGCGGCCTCCTCCAGAACACTTGAATTAATAAAAGCCTTCATTGATGGGTTGTTAGCTGTTTGATTTCTCGCCAACAAAGTAATCCTCCTTATCAGCAAAGAGGATGTTAAACGTAGTTAATGAACCATAAATTCTCGTAATGTACTGCTGTAAGTCGACCTTCTCGGCATCAGAAAGAACCTTATGGCTATTAATATTCTGTTCGAGCACCCTAAGGCGATCGCGCAGCATTACTATTTTGTGGAAGAAAGTCTCGATAGGGATATCTTTCCCTTTGATTGCCGGGTTGGCAGGCTGAAGAATCATAGTTCCTTCTTTCCATTTCTCACCAAGGGAAACCTGGGCAGGTAGCAAGCCATATTGATCAAGAACATCACGTATTGAAGAGGCTAACTCTTTGGTATCAACCTGGATAGTAGTAACATCTCTATCAGACGACTCCACAACCCTTGCTTGAAAACTATTCTTTGAGAACTCCATCTTCCCTCCTCTGGCAAAGAAGACCTCAACGCTCGTCATTTTATTTCTTGAGATTACCCCTTCTCCATATCTTTCATGATCGATAATCGTCCCGGGAATCCAGTTGTAGTCAGACATAGTGATACGTTTTTTATTTACTGCAAAAATAACAACTGTTCGTAACCTTTACCTAATCTTTTCAACAATGGTCGCATTGTAACCAAAAAACCGTTAGAAACAACAGTCAGTTACTAATTAAAAGCTCCTAAATCATCAAATCTGTAGGATAAATTCTTTTATGAATGAACCTTCAATGATATTAGCCTGTTCAGTACCTTTATCACGAATTTGATTATAGGATCAATCAATTTCGAAAGACTAACAAAATAAACTCACACGACAGTGACAGAGAATGTCAACACTAAGAGTAAGCGGATAATGCCCTTACTACTGATTGGAGTACTAATGGCGGCATTAGACATATCTATAGTTGGGCCCGCAATACCTTCAATTGAAAAAACACTTTGGGTAGATGAACAGCTGCTCTCATGGATTTTCAGCATCTATGTCTTAGCCAATCTTACCGGGATACCCTTAATGTCAAAACTTTCAGATGTATATGGCAGGAGAATTATCTACATTTTAGCAGTTCTGCTATTTGGACTAGGCTCGATAGTGGTTGCCGTATCAGATACCTTTTGGACACTAATGGTAGGGCGACTAATCCAGGGTTTTGGTGCAAGTGGCATTCTTCCTGTTGCCAGTGCAGTGGTTGGTGATATTTATCCTCTTGAGAAAAGAGGGCGTATGCTTGGATTGATTGGAGCGACATTTGGAATTGCCTTTATGTTTGGTCCCGTTATAGCGGGGATCTTTCTAAAATATTTCAGTTGGAATGCCTTGTTTCTCATTAACATTCCTATCGCTCTTCTGGTGGCTTGGGGAAGTTGGAGAGTACTTCCATCATCTCGATTCTCAACATTACATGATTTGGATATTAGAGGCATCGTGACACTTTCAGGATTTCTTTTCTTTTTCACCATGACATTAAGCAGACTGGAACCTGGCAGTTATCAAAGCCTAGGTTCATGGATTCTAACAGGAGTCTATGCCGTTTCATCGCTTATATGTCTATTGCTATTAATCAGAGTAGAACAAGAGGAGTCTCTTCCTGTCGTTAACATTTCACTTTTAAAGAGACGACAAGTACTGTTAGCTGGTTTTATTGCGATAGGCTTAGGCCTCTTTCAATCGAGTTTTGTTTTCGTTCCGCATATGCTAGTTGGACTTTACAAAGTAAGTACCTCTACAGCCAGCTTCATGCTTATACCAGTAGTCTTAGCTAGTGCAGTAGCGGCACCGGTTTCAGGACTAATCACCGATAAGTTTGGGTCAAGAATAGTAATTTTCATAGGACTTATACTGGCTACAATCGGATTGTTTATTACAGGATTACAACCCGAGTTAAAACTACTGTTTTATATAGCTGGTGGTCTTATTGGAGTTGGTTTCTCCATGAGAACCTCTCTGAATTACATCATGCTTTTGGAGGCCAATTCACAAGAGCGAGCCATGGCACAGGGACTGCTTACCATATTTGTTGCTGTAGGTCAATTAGCAGGTGCTTCGGCTATTGGAGCCATTGCTTCGGGGCAAGGTACTATGTCGGGTTTTGGTCCTGCCTTTATGACTATGTCATTTCTAGCGATGTTGATGACACTATCTTCACTTTTCTTAAAATCCAGGAAGAGAGAAGTTGAGAACCAATAATCAAAACATGGGGTAGCATCAGTAGATAGGCTGAATGCCTACCCTAATACTAATTTACCGTCAGTTATTGAATTCAAAAGCTATTAAAAAAAAGAGGATAACCGTTCTGGTTATCCTCTTTTTTTTAGATAA
>JAJTBW010000225.1 GCA_021286705.1 Sphingobacteriia bacterium | reverse complement strand
GATATCAACATTTTAATGCTTGGTATAACCTATCAAGGTGTTGCTTTCCCTTTATTGTTCAAGATGTTGAATAAGCGAGGTAATTCGAATACCCGTGAAAGGATTGAATTAATAGAACGCTTTATTCACCTATTCGGAGATCAATGTATTGATTGCCTTACTGCGGACAGAGAATTTATTGGCGATACATGGATTAAATATCTTAATGACAGGAAAATAAGATACTATATTCGCATCAAAAATAACTTTCTTGTTCAAATACCCAACAAGAAAGACAAGATTAAGGTTTCATGGTTATTTGAATCTTGCGGCGTAGATGAGTTTAGACATCATCCTAATATTGTAAAGATTGGTACTCAAGATTGTTACATTTCCGGATGTAAACCAAAAAGTAAAGGGAATTGCCCTGACTTCTTAATCATTATTTCATTTAACAAACCAGAACAGGCTCAGATAAAATATGCTGAAAGATGGCAATTAGAGACCTGCTTCAAATCCCTGAAATCCAGCGGATTTAATCTTGAGGAAACACACTTGACAGATATAAATAGAATAGATAAACTACTCCTGTTGGTGACAATAGCATTTATATGGTGTTATAAAATTGGAATTTTTCTTCATGAAAATATTCGTTCAATTTCTATTAAAACACATGGTAGAAAAGAACAGAGTATATTCAAATATGGACTCTCATATGTGGCTGGTGTCTTGTTAAACTCTAAGAATCAATCATGTATAAATATCTTTGAATTTTTGTCATGTACTTAGCTGTAAATTAAAACTCTCAATCAAAGCATCAACATTCGGTTCATCCGCATCGTGAACCAATCCACCTAAAACAAAATTGGCAGTGAATGTATAATTGAAGTCATTCTCCCGTACATAAAAGGTCTTAATGTTGTTTGTTTCGTCATAGTAAAAAAAGTAGGGAGTATCAAAGTCAATATTTGGGTTCATCAGTTGAGCAAACTTTATAGCCCCCTCAATTTCAGATATTTCAAAGTCTATCATTGGTATTTGTTATGGTTTATTTTGGCATTAAAAATTATGATTATCAAAATACAGAAACAAGGCTCTATATGTATATCACCCAAAAGTGTATCAAATGAAAAGCCTATAATCATAAGATTTCCCCTCAAAGCGTGAAAGTAATTTCCCTATTCTGGCAATCTGATTTGAAGAATCAATAGTGGACGGCAACTTGGAATACAAATCAAGTGAGTTCCAATTCATCTTAGTTAAGCCTAATATTTCTGTCGCAATAGTATTAATGTTTGATTCTCCATAATGCTTAATTATTTTGATTGGAGCAGGAATACTTCTACCACCCAAATAAAACTTGTAGTTAGGTTGTCTGACAGAAGGGACTATACCATGTGTCCATAGAAGCGCTGTATCTTTATTTGTTACTATGCAAGTGCCTCTTGAAATAGGGAATTTATCAACTTGTAAATTGTTTTGATAGACATTCATTGCTACAAAACGGGCATCAACTTCGTAATTGATTTCTATCAAATCAATTTTCTTAATCCCGGCTTTATTGAGACTGGCTTTAATACCATTGATTTCATCCTCTGTGAAGCGTGTTCTTTTATGAATTACAACCCTTTCCGGTAATTTATCAAGCGATTGATAAAATAGTTCACGAATGGACACTCCGAATTGAAAAGCATCTTTAAAAGAGAGATACGGGTTATTCTGCTTGTCTAAAAAATAATTATCAATTTTTGATAATCTATATTTTAAACCCTGACCATTGGAGTCGTAAATGTGACTGCACCCAATGACTATTTCTGATTTATTTTGAATTTTAGAAACGCTATAACCGATACCCGCATAAGCTGTATTCTTTTCTTGGCTATTTAGAATCCACGGTGTTCTCAATGACTTAACATAAAACGATAATGACAACCACCAATAAATTTGGCATTTTAATTTATCATCCAATGTATCCTCTCTAATAAGCTGTGTTGAAATACCCCTTGAAGCAGAGAATGCTTTAATATAATCGTGCAAATCAAAACTTTCACCTTCATAAATATAGTTCTCAAAGGGCTGCCATTCAGTAGGAATAAAAACAACTACCGTAGTTTGATTTTGCGTATTAGCTATCTTGTCAATTTTGGAAGTAATTTGCCTTGCCAATCTTAGTGCGTTTTCATGGTTGTCAGCTTCATTTTTGGCTTTAAAATCAATATCAATCCATTTGTCACTATTTTCAAAAGTGGGTATATTGATTGGCAAATTGAAAATTGAAGAAAAGCCTGGATAGTCGATAAGATAATCCGGGTTTATGTTTTCTGTGGAATGTTTGGTTTGAAGTTTTGAAAGGAAGTCATAGAATTTCGCTGAATAATTCTTACCGCAAATTATTGAGAGGTTAATCTCGTTAGAATAAATAACTCCATTTAGGTTAACATCAAAAGGTCTGTTATTAACAAGACCTCTCATCGGATGATAGTCCTTAAACTCAATATCTGTCGCTACATTTCTGAAAATTAATTGAGGCTCTAAGAATTGAACGCCCTTAAATTGGGTCTGCTTTTTGTTATAGTTGTTAGGGGTATAAGTTCTAAAATTAGGGTCTAAAACATTTATCTCGCCAAATGCTGTATGTGATGAAATTTGAAACTCAAATCCTGTTCCTGAATTTTCGGGATATTCAAACTTCAATCTATTATTTTGGAATAAAATTCCGTTCCAAAAATTTAGCAAGTCATCGTATTTATTGTTGTACAGCTTTTCTAAAACCCCTTTACTTAGTAACAGTTTTTGTTGTTTTGATATTTCTTCGGCAGAAGTAAGATGTATTGTTGGTGTAAAAGTCAAGTATGCAAAACTCCTATTATCATCGAAGTACAATGATACATATATTGCCTTATGTATATCAACGTCCCCATTCTTGCTGTCAGTAGTTTTAAGCCATATTTTATCTTTTAAATTTGATTCAACTTGCCCTTTATTCGAGAAATATTTGAGAACAACTTGCAACATCAAAGATTTGAATGCAGAAACTTTTTCAATATCATATTTTGATATTGGTTCTCTCTTTATTTCAGATTTTAGACTTCCTTTAAATACCCTGTCAATATCGGTTAATGTGCCAATAGCATAAACTTTTCTTTTAAATGGAACAGCACAAATATTGGTATCTCTGGTTATCTCTTTCAGAAAGCTCCAGGGTTTCGCATCTTTATAGTCTATTTCAAATTGAAAAATTTCTTTGGGGAATGTAATTGGATGCAGATTACTTTTTATATACTTATCTGTCTTTGAAAAATTCAAACTAAACTCTGTCTTAAAGTATTCTTCATCTTTTGATGTTTCTAACGCTTCTTGGATTTGTTTTTCAACGGTTGTATTTCCTTCAAATGCTGATTTCGATAAATGAATAAGTGTTTTATCAAAGCCATCTGTCGCTATATAATAGGCTTCCCTTCCTGATAGTCTTATTTTTAAAATCAAATCGGAAACTTCTTCGTTGATTTTATCTCCGAAACCGCACCAATATAAACGCCCAGAGCCTTTTTTTTGAAAAGCAACCAAAATTGCATCCATCAGTGATTTATCCCTGCCACTATATCCAATTACGATAAGGTTTTTATCAACATGATAATTTGAAAGTTGGTCTTTAAATGTATCATTCTGATTATCTAACTCTTTCTCTGTATTCTTTAAGGTTGTAAATTTATAATCCCCGTGTAACGCAATCGTCAGTAACTCTTTGCTACTTTGATTTCGGAAAATCCTATCAGAGTTATCTAATGTAATCTCAATTGGAGTTAATTTATTTTGATGTGCAGAACGGACAATTAAACCATCGAAATTTGTCGTCCATACTGATTTTACAATATTGTGTTCCGCTAAAAGGCAAAGTAATTTATATCCAATATATGGTTCTTGATTTTCAATCAAACTAAAGAAATACTTGCGCCTATCGTCTGGTATTGGATAAGCCTTTTCAGCATAAAATGAATATTCTTCTGCGGCATCGAGAATCGGGTATTCTCCCTGATTGTCTAACCAGTTTTGAATACTTTTCCGAACGGATTCATTTTTATAATTTTTGTAGAACTCCGGAGAATTGATGTTTTTAGATAGATAAATATCTTTTTTCCATTCCCAAATACAATCATAAGCGGTTTGGATTCCCGAACTAATAGATGCGCCAGCACCTAATAAAAATGAGTGAGGGACATCTATATTTCTTTTAAAAGACCGTAAAAATGCGTCATATTCAAGTTGTATATTTTCTGCCATATTTTAATTGGGTCGTGACTCTTTTCGCAGTCAGCAAAACGATTTGTCTAATATTTTAATAACTCCTTCCTTTTCATCAAATATCATTACTCCTAATTATTAGAAAATCTAAAGAAAAGGTCTATGGTTATAACTGGCTAATATACCATTTTTTGAGCGTATAACTGCCACTCACTGCCAAGTAATTCCACTGAAAGACACATCCTTATTGCGCCTTTTTTTTCCTGACGCTTTTGTCCCGAAAGCCCACACAAATCGGGATGGTTTCGACATTGGGGAGTTTTGTGTAAGCAAACTCCCTTTTTCTTTATATCACTTTATCAAGTCTTTTATGAATGTAGGATATGGTATTCAAAATATCCAAAGCCTCATCTTCGGTAATTTCAAATTTGATTTTAGGCTCATGTGCCGTAGAGTTTCTAATTAAGCCAAATATACCTTTAATCAAGTTGCATAATCCTAAATGCTCGCTTCTATCCGTATCTGTTTTTAGATGATTGATTTTAACCAACGGATTACTGGTAGAAAATGAAGTTTCTGCTAAAGCATTGCCATCTGCATAAAGCCCAGTCATTTCCCTTAAACGGTCTGCAATACTTTTGGTAGCCTCAAAAACAGAATGAAAGTAGTTTTCAACCAACAATTCCGCCTTACAATATTCAAATACCGCAGCATGAACATTTCTACTCTCCAACTTATGTTTTAAACGGCTGGCACGTTGTTCGGCTTCTGCAATAGTTGTAGCCTTTTCAACCAATCTGAATTTGCCCTGTTCTGTAAGTTCTGTGCCTATGAACGCCAAACGTTTATTAACCTCTAATCTACGATTATGAAAAACTTCTTCTTTTCCAATATACCGAACAGGTTGCAAAGCATCTTGCACAAATCTTAGTATATGATTTGAACATTGATTTTTATTCTGCCAATCAGCAAATGCAGAATATAGTCTTCTCCATTTTGTGTTTTGAGGGTCAATGTCCGGGATGTAGGAGTTCAAAAGAATTTGCCCTATTTCTGTACCTGTCAAACCATCCGAAGTATCTCCAATAGTTCTACATAATCCCTCCAATACGTGCGCTTCAAACATTGGACGTTTAATACTTGCCATTACTTATTTTCATTTGTTGTATAAAAAATCACTGTTGTCCGGGAAAAATAATAAAGAGCTACAAGGTCTTTTGCCTTTAT
>JAJTBW010000224.1 GCA_021286705.1 Sphingobacteriia bacterium | reverse complement strand
AAAAAGTATTTTTAGAACAACCCTGTTTTTGTAATTTTGCCGGACAACAATGATTCCAATTAGTAATTTCTGAAATAGTAAAGGGACCAACTTGAATGAATCCCCCATGTCCGTTGCATAGTAGAATATCTAAATTATTAGACTCCTCATATAACCGAACTACGTCGGTTCTATTATCTCCATTGAAATCACCAGTTAGAATGTTACGATAGAGGTCATCGTTACTTATGGGCGCAAATATGGTTTTTATTGCCATATCACTTGAATTGTTCAATCTAATAAGGTAATTATAGTTTATACCATTGTTATTACCACCTCCTGGACAAAATAAAATAGATGTTTTTCCATCACCGTAAAAATCGCCAGAGAAGATGTGATCCTCATAACCATAGGTTTCTGTAGTAATACTAGGAAGCAAATTGCTAAAGATTCCATCAGCATCACTCACTAAAAATAGGATTTTCATAAAACTCAACTCTTTCACAAAAAAAGCTAAGTCAAGTTTTCCATCACCTGAGAAATCAGAACAAACTATTCTATATGTACCATTAACTTTAAACCCTTGAGGTAAGCAATTGTCGCCTTCTATATAGTTGCCAAAACTATCATAATGACCTATATAGCCTTCCACATTTCCGGATTCACCTTCATATATTTGTAAGATTTCCGTGATGTTATCTCCGTTAAAGTCACCATAGACACAATGACCTAAGTCATCTAAATAATTACTTAAAATAAGATGATGTTTAAGCGTAAGTTGATAGTTATTATTGTTTGGATTTGAGGTGTTTTCATATATCATTAACTGATTATCCGGGCCAGAACTAAATGGTCCTTCATTGAACTTAACAACAACATCACTAAGTCCATCGTTATTAATATTGAAATTCTCAACGGTGATATTTACTTTATATCCAAAATTTGCTTCGATAGGATAAGTAAGGTTATCTGTTGAATTTGAGTAGTTATAATCATGCCAATCAAATTTAATCGGATTAATCTGATCTTTTTCGTTTTTTCGAGTTACAGATATTAACTGAGGAGTCTTAACAAAGTCCAAAGTTGGAATAGAATACCATAGCTTATAGCCATCAATTACTTTGTTTTGTGGAATATATTTAATAGAAATGCTATCTAAAAGACGGTTAATCTGACTGTAATTTGTGGTATTATCTATATAGCTCAGGTACTTCTTTGGAGGGACATTCCAAGGTTTATAATGAAAAACGATCTCATAAAAAGAGGAGATACTTTTTTCTGTATTTTGAGTATAGCTTACTGAAGATGGATAAATACCTCCGTTTGCAAGATCTTTCTCGTATTGGAAAGTATAACTGTTTCCGTGTTGATCTTCAGTTTTTTCAATATACCAGGCAACTATAGTAGAGTTTGACTGCAGGCAGAATCTAGAATCGGAGTTGGTACCATAGTAACTCTTTTTACCGTCTGGGGATAAAACGATGAAACCTTGACTTTGATCATTCGGATTGATGGCCTTAATAATTGTTTGGTCATCCTCCTCATACCTATAAACAAAATTGGCTGGATCTACAAGTTTTAATAGTCGACCGTTAAGTACCAAAGGATTCATTTCGTTTAAGATGATTGCTTGAGCATATCCATCATACGAATATGTGCTTGGTACTTGTTCTATACATGATATGCCACCAATAGTCCAACCTTCGCCCATAATTCCTACTGATCCAGAACTATTATAATTCAGACTGATTTGTGGTTGACAGCCATTAATACCATTGGGGATATCTATTGGGATGTTGTAAGTTGCAGATCCGTAAGGAGATACTCCGAATTTTCCATCAAAAAGTTTAGCAACCCCATGATCTCCTGAATTTGATCCACCTGTCAATCCAGTTGTTGGAGGCATGACAAGATAAGGATCAATATGACCCCAAAATGAGGTATTGTCGTCAGCTTTATAATGAAAGCCATCAACCAGTTTGATATAATCACTGGCTTTATATTCAACATTACCATTTTCTGGTTGGTTAAGTATGAATGATGTGGCTTGGAAAACTTGTTGAGCTTCTGAAATATAACAGAAAAGCACAGCAAAAGTTAATATGATAATCTGTTTCATGTGATGTTTCCCTAACAGTATCCTGCCGATAATAATTAATTTCTCTAAACCCTGATTCCACGTAAAGATTAATTTCCCTCTAATATAGCTTTAAGGTGGCTAATCTGTTCTTGTTGACTAGTCAGGACTTCCTGTTGATTATCTATAATCTTTTGTTGTTCAATAAGGTATAGTGTAAGTTCTTCAATTTTTTTCAATAGAGTAGCCTGCATCTTACCAATATCAATGCCTTCGTTTTCAATCTTTTCAGCTGAAGGTAGTTCAGGTAAATGCCGAAATGTTTTTACGAATTGTTCAACTTCTTTGAGAGAGGGGAGGTGGTAATCGACAGAAAAAACATAATCAGGCCATGCAGAAGAACTTGTTTCGATCTTCAATTCTTTACAACCTATTATTCCATTTACCGCAAGTGTATAACTTCCCACGTTTGATGTCAAAATCCCTACTTTTAGTGAATCAGTATAGATTGTTTTTGCAGATGCATTCAACTTCCAATAAGATGTTGTTGTTTGAAGTTGTGCAGGTTCGAGCCAAGACGCATTTCCCAAATTATCGCTAACCAGTATCTTCCCTTCGCGTGCTCCGGTTGATAAACGTAGGGCACTAGAAACTAATTTTTGAGAAAATACTACGTTATAGGCAGTAATAGTATTTGTGGTAACTGAATTTTGAAAAACAGCAGACTTGCTTTCAATTTGCCCATTAGGATTGATAGCAAAAGCCAGTATCCTGGAATACCCAGCCATTTCTCCTGATTTTATTTCATCATTATTATCTATAGGATTGTTGTTGTCTCTCATTGTCCAAAATTGGAATGGAGAAGCTTCTGAAGTATTATTAAAACTAACTGGGAAAGTTCGACCTGGCTCAAATTTAAAAGTTACAGAATCGGTTGACGCAATTTGTAGCGTCGCAGCTGGTGCTGAATTTATACCAATACCTAAATTAGTAGTAAAAAGTCCGTCCCCTTTTACGTGTAGCGTGGTAAGTGGTTGAAATCCTTGTGTTCCACCAATAGCTGTTGATGATTCGAAGTAATTTCTAAAATTGGTACCTTTTTGATAAATACCATATGTTGTTCCTATTGGGGCAGAACTTAATAGTTCAAAGGCAAAACTATTTGAAGCATTTGATAAACGGAAGCCTTTAGATGTTTTTGTATTGTCTACAAGTAGTTCTACGAGAAAGTCCGTTGTTGAAAATCCTGTTGAATTATATGGAAACAATAGTCTGGGTGTCATTCCTGTACCTATAGGATAATACTCAAATAGTTTGGATACTGGATAAGTTGTACCTACTTGCTTTACAATTTGGCCACTTGTTTGACCAATTACAGTATTACCGGAAAAGAAAAAGTATCCGATCAAAGTGACTGTTAAGATAATAGTTGCTTTTTTCACTCTTTGTTGATTTGCTGGTTGATTAATAATTGTTATATCTAAATCTCTTTTATAATTTTACAATATTAAAAATAATTTGGTTAAAGTTCTACCTAATCTAAAAAAATTATGAAATATTTTTTTTATTCATTCAGTTTTAGCATGTTAAAGGTTGATAAAAGAAAAGACTTCCTAGCTGTTATCCTACTATTAACTAGCTTCTCTTTCTTTTCATCTATCCATGCGCAATCCTCGATCCCTTTCGTCGAGACATGGGAATCGGGTAGCTTTGAAGGAAACGGATGGCTTATCAAACAGGGGGAGGGGCAATGTACAATTGCCAACCAAGGGTTGAATAGCAACAGATCAGTTTTTTTTAATCTCCCTATTGGAACTGCTACAGGAGATTCCACCACGATACAATCTCCATGGCTGGATGCTACTGGCGTGATTGATGGATTATTGGTTTTCAAATTTGATTATAAACTAGTAAATCCTGATAGCACAAAGTGGCCCCTAATGAAGGTCTATTGCGATTATGGTCAGGGATGGACTAAACTTCATGAGCTAACATATAATGCTTCACTCGACTGGCGGGAATTGAAGAGCAATTTGGCGGATGCAAAAGGCCATAAGGTTCGTTTGATGTGGGTGGCAATGAAAGAGTCTGACAATGCTGTTGGGCAGTGGTATATTGATAATATTAAGGTAGAAGTTCCTGGTAGCATCACTCTTTTCGGACTTAATGGAACAGTTTTTAATCAACCAGATGATTACAAGGCAGTATTGAATTGGAATAAGCCAATGGTTTATAATTTTGGTGGAGCATTTAGTGATTCACTTATTAACTACTTTGGATTATTTATCCCTGAATATTTACACTTATACTATCAATACACGGGTACAGGTTCAGGGATCTTTTTCGATAATACCCCTTATAAAGGCTCATTGTTATCCGAAGTA
Organism: Sphingobacteriia bacterium; assembly: GCA_021286705.1. GTDB lineage: Bacteria > Bacteroidota > Bacteroidia > Bacteroidales > TTA-H9 > JAJTBW01. The sequence continues at coordinate 1,018 of JAJTBW010000224.1, read as the reverse complement.
GAATTTTACTATCAACCTGAAATAGGTTTTAGTGGTCGTTCTAGTTATAGAGTTCAATTAATGGACTTTAAGACTAGAAAACTCATTGGAACATTTGGACCATTTACTACCAGTGATTCTCTAGGTTGGCAAAAACACATTCCATTTAATCTTACCCCTATTCCAGATGTTGATTCTTTAGCTGTACTAATTGAACCACTTACACCATATAGTATTGATAAAGGAAATGTTGATATGCCCGGTGTAGCGTTTTGGGAGAATTACCACTATAACTACCGACATTCAGTTGTAATCAGTCTATATGATAATAGTTATAAGTTCATTGCTGACAATGGTGAACTCCTTGTGCTACTTAAATTGCTTACTCCTGAAGGCAAGCAAATAACTGTCGATCCGTCGATTTATCACATTAATCGCTGGCAGCAAAGTTTACCATTAAATTATTACTCCATTGCCTCTGTTAATGGCTCTGATCTGGGGTGGAGTGATAATGATGTCATTAAGGGAGGTTACAGTTATTATGTCACTGCCAATTATCTTGATGGTTCTTCAATAAATAGCGATACGATTATGATTCAGATGCCAGCTGGATTGGGTATCAGTTCTCCTTCCCAGATTTTGACCAACGTTGAACCAAATCCAATTAACAAAAAGATACTACGTTTTTCTAACCCAGAGTTCATTAATAAAGCTGTTGTTTTCGATCTTACAGGCCGCTGTCTTATTGATATTACTGACCATAGTGCATTGGTTAATGGGATTCCTTTAGATGGTTTTGCTTCAGGTCCCTATTTGGTTCGGATTATCTTATCAGATGGTAGTATTATCGGAAGAAAATTTATTATAAACTAGATGTAAATAATCAACCCCTGGAGAACAAAGCCCACCAAAGATGCTTTGTCTTGTCTCTCCGAGTTTCCTCCCCAGTGCCTTTCTATCCTTTAGTTTCTCTAGTTCCTCTCTAGTTCCCCTCCTGTTCTCCTCTTATGCCTCTCCCTATCCTCTCCCTATCCTCTCC
>JAJTBW010000223.1 GCA_021286705.1 Sphingobacteriia bacterium | reverse complement strand
CAACACAAAACTTTAAATCAGGATGACTCTTCATCATTTCAAGTACATAATTCAAGGTTCCTGCACTTTCACTTTTTATAGTTGCTTTATTAACATCAAACTTGATACCTGTAGTTACAAACTTTCCATCTGTAAGAACTTTATCATATAAAGGCACAGCCCCTTTAGCTATTCTAATATTCTTAACAAACTGTTTATCTGCCTGCCTAGCATGATTCACAGAGAGTGTTATCCCAGTGTAATTATCTTTTATGTTCGGTATATTCAATAAACGAGTATCATCCAGATATACCTTTAGGGCACGCTTATTAAATGAGATAGAAAAATGACGCCAATGCGAATTCTTCTTATCAATATTTGAAAACTGAACATTATCCAGGCTCTTTGCTGTTTCACTATATCCAAACTTTGCACCATTTACATAAAAAGTTACAAAACCATCCTTAATTTTCTTCTGTTTTTTATCATTTGCATCATAAAAGAAAAGATAATAGTTACTATACTTGCCTTTCTCAAAATATGCGTCAAACTCAACAGTAAACTCTTCTGGCAAATAATCAACCGAAGGATCTTTTATCAAAGGTGAAATCCCGTTTGGAAAGTTTCCTGTTTCAAGAAAGTATATCACATTCTCACCATTAAAATTTGCATTTTCAACAGTCCCTTTAACTAGATCCCATTTACTCGGAAATTCCCCGTTTTGCTCATTTTGCTGATTGTCCTCAAATATTATCTCAACACCTGGCACAAAGTCATACTTTGCCCATGAAAGAACGGACGGTTCTTCTTGTGGAGAAGAAATTGATTCATCCTGCTTAAAGTCATCATTAGGACTTTCTAAATCAGAATTGTCAATGCCCTCTGACCCATTGTTATCCGCATCAGGAGTTTTTACTCTATTTGAAGATTTTTGCTTCGATTTCTTCTTATCTCCATCTATCGCAGCATCAGCTCCCTCCTCTACTGCATCAAATACCTTATCAACACCTCTATCCACCCTTCGCTCACTTCGCTTCTCGGTCTCTCTTTCAACCTTTTTTTTAGCTCTTTTAGCCAAATTATCAAAAAACTGCCCATCCATTTCCATAGAGAAGGCAAGAAAAAATATCAAGAATATCTGATATCTTAAAGCGATCATAATATTTAATTTAAGCATAATAAATCCTATCAGTTACCAATTTTGTTCTTTTTCGGCTCCATTATAAACTAAATAATGCTGATTATCACGCCTTTTTCGTAAAAAATCTCTCTCTAAGCACCTGAACAAAACACTTATAAGTAATATATCTACTGTACCTTTCTGTACTCAGACATACATCATCTACACTTTTTACAGCCAATCAGCAATACAAAAACTGATTAACCAGAACTAAAGAAAGAGTGTCTAATGTAGCCACCTCTTTTTACAAGTTGCTTATAAATAATTATTTACGCAAAACAATACTGGTGTAATACTTAGTTTTCAGTTGGCAAAGAAAAGAAGTGATGAATAGATTATTATGTAAAAACACGACAAAACGACTATACATCGCCAAACGTAGCCCGTAATATGGCGACTCAACCAGAATAGACCAAATTACAAGGGCTAGAACTAACCATTCTGACCCAAAAGAGCAGCCGCAAAGTAATTCTTCATCGGAAGATATCTCTTTGGAGTCAGCCCCGAGAATTGGATAAAATCTTTTGAAAAGTGAGCAAAATCATAGTAAAACCCATTGAGTTGTAAATCGCTCCATGACATTTCTGGGTTTTTGTATAGTAACTCCATTATATGCTTATGGCGTAGTACCTGACTGAATAACTTTGGGGAAATACCAATAACTTCTCTAAAATAACGTTGTAGTGTTCTAATTGAGACAGCCTTTTCTACCAAATCAGATAAGTCCACAAGTCCATTTAAAACCTCTAACTGATCAACCAACCCATCAAAATAGGCTTGAGTTTTAACCTTACCATTTCGATACTCAAGCAATAACGACTCAATCTCAACCACACCTCTCTCTACACCTTCATTATTTAAAATCTTAATAACTCTTTCAACACGCCCTGCTCCCCATAGATGACTGCTTTCAACACCACTATTCAAAAAATTCCGAGGAGAAATACCCAAAAGATTGAATAATCCATAAGGCTTAAAATTAACGCCCAGCAATTTCATGCCTCGTGATGGATATAGCAGTATATGACGACTGCATTGCCCTATAAATAGAGATTGATTGGTAAAGTGCTTATGGCGATAAAAGTTTCCCTCCTCTCCAAAATGGAAAAGTAAAACCGGAAAGCCTGTCGGTGGAACCTTAAATTCTGTTTCTTCATCTGGAAGATAACTAAAATCCAGTATGAAATAATGCTTAACATATAAAGAAAGGTCAGGATTCTTAACCGAAATTATTGAGTTTGCATTCATTAAAGAACTAAGTATCTTGATTATTGATGAGCCTTTAAAGAAGTTCTTCTTCAAAAAACTGGTCTAACAAATAGCCTACCTTCTTAAAAAAGAAGATAACGACTAAGTAAATATAATAAAATCACTGAATTCTATCACCAACGAAGGAAACTCATGATGCTAAGTCATCAACTAATAATATCAACACGTAATTAATAAAAAGATGGCATAATCCCGATGTTAATTTCCCTGACCTAACCGAATCTAATGGTTGAAAATTGACAACCAACAACCATTCCTCCTCTTAGATACTAATCACAACCTCTTCGGCTCTTAAGCGCGACTTAGGCCTTAACATCGGCTGGTTAAAGTCATCCTCTTTTCTATACCCTAATGCTACAGCAAAGAGAGGCCTAAAACCCTCAACAGGTACAATCTTGGAATACTCATCATGGATTATCCCCTCCATTGGTGTGGAATCAAGTCCCATTGATATTGCAGCACTTAAGAAAAATCCCAACGACAAATACACCTGACTCTGTAACCATGTCTTGATAGCTGACTCAGGAAGAGTCTTTACATAGTTTTCATAATAGGCTACAGCCATTTCCGGAAGGTTCTTCTTTACCTGCTCCTCAAAGACCTTAAGATCATCTGCTACATAAAAAACTACCAACAGACCAGAATCCCTAACCTTCTCCTCATTAAAAAGTGATACCGATGCTAACTCTGACTTCTTTGCCTCATCCTCTACAAAGACAAACCTCCAAGGTTGACTGTTTATTGAAGAGGGACTAAGTCTTATAATCTTCTTCAGATCTTCAATCTTATCTTTAGAGATCTTCTTACTTGAATCATAATTCTTTGTCGAATAACGACTATTTGCGAGTTCCAGGAAATTCATATAGTTTCTTTTTTTGGATTTCTCATTAATACAGTGAACTTACGTTTCGATTCTAAAAGGCATAGCGTAAACCAATAAATTCACTTTTGCTTTTCAATAATTCAAAACAACTGAATTTCGATAAAGTTTAATCTTTGGTTCATTAGCAATACAGCAAAAACAAAAGGGCAGCACCATCCAGCATAACTCATCTACTAATCAATCCTCATTATCCTATAGATTCACGAAAAACAAATAATAACCTATAATTTTGCTTTACAAAACAACTATTAAGAAGCCATATCATGTCCAAAGGAAAACTTGTGAAAATCAGCTATTACAGTTCTATTCTAAATAAAAATATTTCACTACTCATTTATCTTCCCCTCATCAAGGAAAACACAGCCCTACCTGTTCTGTACTTCTTGAAACCATCTCTTCTCGGGTCATCATGATGCCGAATATGTAAAATCCAACATTGAGAAATACCTTGCTTTTTACGGCAAATAATACCATAAAAGAAATTGATCACTCTATAAGGAGCCAATAAGCAAAAGCAATTTAAACAGCGCAGAGAGTGCGAATTCCATTTCAATTCAACAAATAGGTATTTAACCTGTTTCTAACGTTGATAATTCAAACGCAATGCTATGTTTACAGTTGAACAAATAGAACAAGCACATGGAAGGGTGAAGTCAGGTGCTGATTTCCCCAGATATATTCAAGAGATCAAACAACTTGGAGTGATCGGCTTTGAGACTTGGGTATACGATAGTCACACAGACTATTTCGGGAATGAGAGTTTCAAAACATCCTCTGATGGAAAATATACTCCTATTGCAATATCTAATAGTTCTAACAAAGAGCTCTTTTTAACCTACCTAAAAAGGCATCAACGCGGAGAAACCAACTACTTCACCTTCTGTAACCATTGCGCAGAAACCGGAATAGAAAAATGGGTAGTCTCCCTTGAAACGATGAGCTGCACTTATTATGATATTAAAGGAGAATTAGTATTAGTAGAAATTATTCCTGGTTAGCATTTCAATAATAGAGAGAGGTCGTTTTTCTCCTATTATCAATCGAATAGATCTGTTGTAATCTAATTACAGATTAGGTGCTCTTTGAAAACATAATTAAATGTTATTAATCGAAATATATCATTATTATATACATTTGTGATAGACGATTAATCACATGGAGGATCAAATAAGACTTGCGGCTTTCAATTGGCTTAAACTTCAAATAAACATTTATAATAATATTCTTCCAAGGAGGATACTTGAAGAAGGCTTTGAACTTAACGGGGAACGGATTACTCTCGTTGGCCCATCTGGTATTTGGAAACCGAAACAGTTTAAAAGTATTCCAATCTCAATAACAACGGTTCTTAATGGACCATATTCTGATAAAATATCAGATGGATTTTTGACCTATAAATTTCGTGGAGTCGACCCCTATCACCGTGACAATATTGGGCTTCGACTAGCAATGACCACAAAAACACCCCTGATTTACTTTGTTAACCTGTCCAAGGGTAAGTATATGGCAAATTTTCCTGCATACATAATAAACGAAGACCGAGCTTCTCTTGAATTCACCGTTGCATTAGATGAGGAAAAGTATATTGGCATTCCATCAGAATCGGAATTGGTTAATGAGGAATCATCCTATTATAGAAGAAAGTACGTCACCTCATTAGTAGACCGAAGAGCCCATCAACAATCATTTCGAGTAAGGGTTTTAGAGGCCTATAATTCCCGTTGCTGTTTATGCAAATTAAACCATCCAGAATTGCTGGATGCATCGCATATTATTCCTGATAATGAACCTGATGGAGAACCAATTGTAATAAATGGGCTTACACTTTGCAAAATTCACCATAGTGCTTTTGATGTTAACATCCTTGGGATATCACCTGATTATATTATACATGTTCGGGAAGACATTCTTAATGAAATAGATGGACCAATGTTAAAACATGGCATTCAAGACTTAAATAATCAACGAATCATTCTTCCATCCCGAAAGCAGGATTACCCAGACCGAAATCGACTTGATTGGCGGTATACTAAATTCTTAGAAACTTAGCCAATACTTTATTATTACTAATCACAATACAAAAACTTAAAGATACTGATCAATGACTTGTTCTTGAAACGTCTCCGCCTCTCCGCCTTTTTGCCTTCGACTCCGCTCAGGCAGCGACCCGGTGGTTGAGCGAAGTCGAAACCA